>JASHQV010000168.1 GCA_030038955.1 Solirubrobacteraceae bacterium | reverse complement strand
GTCGTCATTCGTGCCCCGGAGCCTGATGCGCCACCGGAACCTCGAGCAGGTTCGGCAACCGCGTCTCCGCGATCAGCGGCGTGCGAGCGAGCACGAGCTCCTCCGCCTCACGCACGTCGGTAGTCGCCTCGACCAAACGCGGGATCGGATTGATGTCGGCGATCTTCTCGGGGTCGAAGAACATGACCACGGCGGCGAGTGGGCTCACCTCGATCGACCACCACCCCTTGCAGAACTGCTCTCCCAGTCGCCCGCGGGCGGCATCGCGCGGCCAGATCTCAACCGGCTCATCCGGGAAGGCGGCCAGGGCGCGGTCGAGGTCCTCCACGTCCTGCGGCGTGAGGCCATGCGCCCCCAGATACCCGCCCGCGGCCATTACCCTGGCGACGTTGCGCTCGAGGTGGGCGGGTGGCAGCTCGCCGTCGCAGCCGTAGCCGGCCAGCGCGTAGTAGCCGCCGAGCTCGCGAGCGACGTTCAGGGAGAAGGCGTCGACCAGCGGCGACTGGACCGTGGTCTCCTCCCCCGTGAAGAAGACATCGGCGCCGATGTCCACCGTGATGAACAGATCAAGCTCGTGACGCTCCATGACGGTCCGGCAGGCCGCCACCACACCCCGGCTGCCCCCGGCCACCCCGAACGCAAAGGTCGGGAGCCCCGATACCCGCGCCACCTCCGCCTCGTAGAGCGGCTCGCCTCGCCCCAGCCCCTGATTCAGCTGCGTCTCAGGAGACACCAGGACGGCGTGCTCGTGCACCCGCTCGGCGGGCTCGAACCACGCAAGCGGAGTGATCTCAGCCCCCAGCGGGATGCGCCCGGGACGGTCCCACCACTTCACCGCCATCTCGCCCAAGACGATCCGCTCGACACCTAGGCGCTGCAGGTAGTTGCGCACGGCGAGCGTTTGGACGATGTCCCCACCGCCGCCGCATCCGACCAGCAGCGCGCCGTGAGCGTCACGCGTGCGCTCGAGCAGCGACGGCAGCGGCACTACGCGCTCCGGTCAGCCGAGCGATCACCCACGGCCTCGGCCGCACGGTCCTGTGCGGCGCCCGCGGCCGCTGCCCCGTCGCCGTTTGCGTGAGGCGTGTCGAGCCAGTTGGTCACCCTTCCCTCGCGCCGGCCGAGCGCCCGATAGAGATGATCCTCTGCCTGCTGCATCGGATGGCGCAGGCTGTCGTCGGTCACGCTCCGAAGCGTGGGTAGCCCCCGCTCGTACTCATCGGTCCACTCGCGGGCGAACGAGCCATCGCTGATCCGCTGGAACACCTCTCGCAGCGACTGACGGAGCGCGTCGGCGTCGATGCAGCGGGGCGCTACCACCTGCTGACCGTACTGGCTGGTGTGCGAGTGCAGGCGCAGCTGGCTGAACATCCCCATGTCGCGGGCGGCGTTGTACATCTCCGCCAGCTCGCCGGAGCCGTACATCTCCAGGATCGCCACGTCGGGGTCGACGCCCTGCTCGGTGAGCACGTCGAACATCGCCTTGAACAGGACCATGTCACCGCACTGCTCGGAGAACAGATCGACGCAGGTCTCCTCGCGGAACGTCGACCTGACAGCGCCCATGCGCGTAGAGCCGATCCCGCGCGCCAGGGCCAGGAGCGTGGGCCAGGCGTTGCCGGTGGCGTCCTGCTCGACGGCCACGAGGCTGGGAAAGCCGATCCCACGCTCGACGGTCTCGCGCACGCCCTTGCCGATCATGCGCGGACCGAGCAGCGTGATGTCGAGTGTCGGGCGCGGCTTGATGAAACCGTAGAAGATGTTGTAGCCGTGGGCGAAGTTGACCACACCGCCGTCCTTCAGATTCGGCTCCACGGCCTGTGCGTATACGTCCGGCATGACCTCGTCCGGGACGAGCATGAAGACGATGTCAGCGCGGGCGCAGGCGCCGGCGAGGTCATAGACCGGGAAGCCGTCCTCCGCGGCCCGCTGGTCGGAACCGTCGGAGGGGCTGCCGACGATCACCTCGACGCCGGAGTCGCGCAGATTCAGCCCTTGGCTCCGGCCCTGGTTGCCGTAGCCAAGGATGGCCACGGTGCGGCCGTCCAAATGGGCCAGGTCGGCGTCTTCGTCGCGGTAGATCTCGGCCATATTGAGATTGCCTTTCCGGTAGCTGTCGACAGTCGACCGTCGCCGGGCGACTATACCTGAGTGGTCTGCTCTGTCAAGCACTCCTGCGCAAACGCGCCGATCGCTTCGCTCACCCTTTCGGCGGCCTCCAGATTGACTGCATGCCCTGCGTAGGGAGCAACGCACAGCCGGCCGCGGCGGGCGGCGCGGAACGCATCGAGTCCGCGATCCAGGGGCACGAGCCGGTCCTCGTCCCCATGCACGATCAACACCGGCAGATCGAGCTCGGCGAGCCCGGGCGTGAGATCGGCTTCGTCTATCCAGGCGCACAGTTCGCGCCAGGCCGCGCGTCCGCTGCGGGAGCTCATGCTCTGCCCCAACCGGCTGACCAGTTCCGGCCGTTCCCGCTGGGTGCGCATGGCGAAGTGTGCCTCGGCCTCCTGGCGCACGAGCTCGGCGGGCAGGCTTGCCGCATCGCTGCAAGCCGAGAACACCGACCTGAGCTGGCCTCGGACGTCCGGATGCTCGGGAGCTGGTGTGCTTGCGATCAGCACAAGACCGCTCAGCAGCTCAGGATCGTCGAGCGCGACTCTTAGCGCCACCAGGCCTCCCATCGACATCCCTCCCAGCACCGGCCGGTTCAGCCCCCGCAAGGCGATCACGCGTCGGCAGTCCTCGGCCAGCGCCGACAGGTCGTAAGGCTGCTCACCGCGCTGGTCGGCGGCGCGCTGGTCGTAGGCCACCACGGTGAACCTCCCAGCCAGTTGTCTCATCTGCGGCTCGAACATCGTCCGGTCAAGCAGCATCCCATGGCAGAACACGATGGGCGGGCCGCTACCGGCGACAGTTAGCCCTTCGGTCACGTCATGCCTCAGGCACGGCCGGTGACGATGCCGCCGTTGGGCTGAACCGTCTGTCCCACCATCGCCCCCGCGCGTTCGCCGGCCAGGTAGACGATCGTGCGGCCGATCTCGGCAGGGGTGGCGATCCGCCTCAGAGGTATCGCCCGTGCGAACTCAGCCCGAGCATCGTCGAGCGAGACCCCCATCGCCTCGGCATCCACCTCGAGTTGGGGCGTGTCGATTGTGCCCGGCGCCACCGCGTTGACCGCCACATTGCGGTGGGCCACCTCCAGGCCGATCGAGCGCGCGAGCGAGATCAAGCCCGCCTTCGAAGCCGAATAGGCGCTTGCCTCCTCAGCTCCGGTCACGCCCCACGAGGAGGACACGTAGACGATCCGGCCGTAGCCCCGCTCGAGCATCCCGGGGAGCACGGCCATCGTCCCGTAGAACGCGCCGGACAGGTTCACCTCGACGTCGTGCCACCACGCCTCGGGGTCGTGGTCAAGGAAGCGGGCGCGCGTCAGGACGGCGTGGTTGGACACGAAGATGTCGATCCTGCCTGCGTCTGCCGCAGCGTGCCCGACGGCTGCGGCCACGGCTGTCGGCTCGGACATGTCACAGGTCATCGTCTGCGCGCCGAGCTCTCCAGCCAGGGCCGCTAGCCGATCTGATGCCACGCGATCGCCCAGGATCAGAGACGCGCCCTGCTCGGCCAGCACCCGTGCGGTGGCAGCGCCGAGTCCCTGTCCGGCGCCCGTGATCAGCGCGACGCGGCCGCTCAGCTCGCCTGCGCTCACATCACCACCCCTGCGTTGGGCGAGATGATCTGGCCCACGTAGAAGTCCCCGTCCTCGACGAGGAAACGGACGGCGCGGGAGATCTCGTCGGGTCGCACCAGCCGGCGCGCGGGAACGGTCGAGAGGTAGGGCTCCTCCCGGTAATGCGCGTCGGGCGGGATCATCGGCGTGTCGGTGGGGCCCGGGGCCACCAGGTTGGCCCGCACCGGCGTGTCGGCCAGCTCCAGGGCGAGCGAGCGGATGAAGCCGATCACGGCGCCCTTCGCGGCAGCGTAGGGCGCCGCGCTCGGCGCGCCCGAGAGAGCCAGGTCCGAGGTGATCGCCACGATCGAGCCCCTGCCGGCGTCGAGCATCAGCGGCAGCGCCGCCCGACACGCATTGACCGTGCCGCCGAGATGCAGGCGGAGCGTCTCCTGCCAGTGCGCAGGCGTGACATCGGTGACCGCCAGCTCAATGAAGGTGCCCGCCACGGTAACCAGCACCTCGACGGGTCGGCCCTTGGACGCCACGCGCGTGACCGCCGCCGAGACGGCGATGCGATCCGTCACGTCCACCGCTAGGTCACGCTCGCGCGGTCCCGCGGTGAGATCCAGCGACCACGCCGCATAGCCCATCTCCTCCAGCTCCTGAACGATGGCCTGGCCAATCCCGCCACCTCCGCCGGTGACGATGGCCGCTGCGTCGCTCATAGGTCAACCTTGCCGTTGCGGCCGATGTGGTTAGGTCGCGCAGCCGACCGCCGTCGGGAGAAGGCCCTCGTCGCTTGCCTGTGTGAAGGCCCGCGTGAGACATGCCTCTCCCGACGGTGGGGGCTGCCTGAAGCGGCAACAGGACGTAGCCCCGGTGAGGGCCCGTCTATGAGCACCCGCAACGGTAGCTCCCGGTCGGCGATCAGTCGAGTTGATCGCGTGAAGGAGATCCGATGATCGAAAGTGCTGTTGCGGGAGTGGACTGGGCGAAGGACACCCACGAGGTGCTGATCGCCGACACCGACGGGGAGCGACTGTGGGTCGCCACGGTCACCCATGACGAGGCGGGCCTGACGAAGCTGTGCAGCGCGCTGCGCTCGTTTCACGTGCAGCGTGTCGCCGTCGAGCGCCCGGACGGGCTGCTGATCGACCGGCTCCTTGACGCTGGGTTGACGGTGCTGGCGATCCATCCCAACAAGGTCAACGCAGCCCGCGACCGGTTTCGGCCCGCCGGCGGCAAGTCCGACCGGTTCGACGCGTTCGTGCTCTGCGAGCTCGCCCGCACCGACAGCCACCGCTTCCCCGCGCTGGTCCCCGACAGCGACCAGACCAAGGCGCTCAGGGCGCTGACCCGCGGCCGCGAGATGCTCGTCGAGCAGCGCGTCGCGCTGTGCAACCAACTCCGCGCCGAACTCGAGCGCTTCTGGCCCGGCGCGACCGAGATCTTCGCCGACCTCGACAGCCCGATCTCGCTCGCGTTCCTCGAGCGCTACCCGTCTGCAATCGATGCACGCGGATTGGGCGAGAAGCGCCTGGCGCAGTTCCTCGCCCGCCACCACTACTGCGGACGCCGCCCCGCCAGCGAGCTGCTCACCCGCCTGCGCAACGCACCCACCGGCCGTGCCGCCGAGCTCGAAGCCGACGCGCGCCGCACAATCGTGCTCGCCCTCATCGCCGCACTGAAGCCAATCGTCGAGCAGATCCGCCTGCTGACCTCCGAGATCGCACACACCGTCCGCTCCCACCCCGACGGCGAGATCTTCCTGTCCTTCTTCAAAGACCCCAAGAGCGTGATCTGCGCCGCGACCCTGCTCGCCGAAATCGGCGACAGCCGCGAGCGCTACCCCACAGCCGAGCACCTCGCCGCCGACGCCGGCATGGCACCCGTCGCCGTCGAATCCGGACGCCACAAAATCGCCTGCTTCCGCCGCGGCTGCGACCACCGCCTCCGCGACGCCACCAGCACACTCACCGACGCTACCCGCCACTGGCACCCCTGGGCTCAGGACCACTACGCCGCCGCCCGCGCCCGCGGACAAGACCACCCACGCGCCATCCGCACCGTCGGACGCGCCTGGACCCGCGTCCTGTGGCGCTGCTGGCAAGACAGGGTTCCCTACAACCCCGACCGCCACAACGCCCTCCAACAACACCTTCTCATCCCCAAGGGTTGACACAGGACGTCTCACGCGGCGACCCCATCCAGCGAGAGCGCCTCAGCGAGCAGCAGCTCGCCACGTCCAGGCTCAGCGTCGAACGAGTCGCCGTCGACGATCACGCGCCCGCGACTGATGACCGTGGTTGGCCAGCCGGTGACCTCGATGCCCTCATACGGGGTGTAGCCGGCGGCGTCGTGCATGCGTGACGCCTCCAGCCGCACTTGCTGGCCGGGATCCCAGATGGCCAGATCGGCGTCGGAGCCCTCGGCGATAACGCCCTTGCGGGGATACAGGCCGTACAACCGCGCGGCGTTGGTGGCCGACAGCTCGGCGAAGCGCTGCAGCGAGATTCGTCCGCTTGACACACCGCCGGAGAACAGCAGCGGCAGGCGGGCCTCGAGACCTGGCAGCCCGTTAGGAACCTGCTTGAAGGTCGGGTTGGCGCTGTTGACCAGCTTTCCCCGCTCGTCGTAGCTGTAGGGGCAGTGGTCGGAGCTCACTACGTCGAAGAGGCGGTCGCCGATGCCGCGCCACAGCGCCTCCTGTGTGGCGCTGTCGCGCAGCGGCGGACTGCAGCAGAACTTCGCCGCCTCGGGGCCGGAGATCTCCATGTTCCTGGCCGTGAGGTACAGGTACTGCGGGCACGTCTCTGCGTACATCCGCGCGCCGCGGGCACGGGCGCGCCGGAGCTCCTCGACCGCACCCGGCGTGGACATGTGGAGGACGAGCACCGGAACGTCGACCAGCGACGTAAGACAGGTCAATCTCTGCACCGCATCGAGCTCGGCCTCCGGTGGGTGGCTGGACGGATGGAAGCGCGGCTCGGTGTGCCCTTCCGCCACCAGCCGTGCCGTGGCCCATTGGATCACGTCCCAGTTCTCCGCGTGCACGACCACCAGCGCGTCGTGATCGCGTGCCACCTCCATGACCTGCAGCATCTGCAGATCGCTGACACGCATCAGTTCGTAGGCCATGTAGAGCTTGACGGAGCGGTACCCCTGGTCGATCAGGTCAGGGAGCTCGCGCCGCAGCAGCGCCTCGGTCGGATCGGTGACCATGAGATGGAAGGTGAAGTCAATGTGCGCCTTGGCCTCGGCGAGCGCGCGGTAGCCCTCGACCACCTCGGTCAGCGAGTCGCCCTTGCGCTGGCAGGCGAAGGGGATCACCGCCGTGTTGCC
This sequence comes from Solirubrobacteraceae bacterium, assembly GCA_030038955.1. Taxonomy (GTDB): domain Bacteria; phylum Actinomycetota; class Thermoleophilia; order Solirubrobacterales; family Solirubrobacteraceae; genus Palsa-465. Next base: position 1,023 of record JASHQV010000168.1, on the reverse strand, counting down.
ACCAAAGGCCGCTGAGCGGGTAGCGGAGGCGAAGTCGTCAGCGGTCATCACTCCGCCGAGCGATGACTCCTGCTCGATGTGGCAGTGGCTGTCGATGCCGCCGGGCAGGATCAGCCTGCCGCTTGCGTCGATCTCATGATCGGCCCCAAGGCCTTGCCCGATCGTCGCGATGAGGCCATCCCTCACCCCGACGTCGCAGCGGCGGGGCCCCTCTGGCAGGACCACCTCGCCATCGCGTATGACCAAATCGAGCTCCATCTCCTCCTCCTCAGGCTGTCTCCAGCGCTCTCGTAAGCTCATCCCGGGCCAGCTCGAGCAGACGTCGCGTATGCACCGACACCAAGCGCACACGATGCTCGGCGCTCGCGCGTACATCCGTGATCGGACTCACGGTCTCCGCGGCGGCCTCACCGGCCGCCGCAAGATCGATCCCGTCCAGGGGCGCTCCGGCCAGCATCCGCTCGACGCCCGGCACTCTCAGGACAGTGGGGCCGACGGCGCCGTAGGAGAGCCGCGCCACCGTCACCCGTCCCGCGGCGTCGGCCTCCAGGCGGCAGGCGATGCTGATCGTCGCGATGATCATTGCCCCCCGGTTGCCGAGCTTCACGAAGCCTGAGAAGGATATGCGCCCGGAACGCGGCAGGCGTATCTCTGTGATCAGCTCCTCGGGCGCGAGCGTGGTCGTGCGATAGCCAGCGAAGAGGTCGCCGAGCGAGAGGACCCGCTCGCCCTCGGGGCCCGCCACGCACACCCGGGCCTTGTCGGCTAGCAATGGAGGGACGGTGTCGGCGGCCGGTGAGGCGTTGACGATGTTGCCGGCCAGTGTTCCCCGGTTGCGCAGCGCGGGGCCGCCGACGCTGCGTGCCGCGGCGGCCAGACCGGCGAACTCCCGGCGCAGCAGCGAGTGGCCGGCCAGCTGTGTGTGGGTGGCAAGAGCTCCGATCCGAAGCTCAGCGGCGTCCGCCTCGACGTGGCAGAGTGGCAGGCGCTTGATGTCGACGATCACCTGCGGATCGAGCAGCC
>JASHQV010000167.1 GCA_030038955.1 Solirubrobacteraceae bacterium | reverse complement strand
CGCGGTCAGCAGCGCCAGCCCCATCACGATCGGCAGCACGAGTCCGAGCCCGCCGGAACCGCCAAGCGCAGAGCTGAGCGCGGCGGCGGCCGAGCCGCTGGGAGCGGCGGCGACCGCCAGCCGGGAGGAGCCCGAGGCACCGGATCCCGACGCCTTGCCCGAGCCGGCCGGGGGAGCGGTGGCCGCCGCCAGCGCGGCCGCTGCGCGCCCGTTTGCGCCGAGGCGAGACAGTCCGCTGAGGCCGGTGCGTCCGTGGCCGAGGCCGCCGATCGAGCTGCCCGAGGCGCCACTAGCGCCGCCGCTCGGCGGCGCCGCGCTGCCGCAGCTGGTCGGCACCGTCTCGAAGTACTGGGTGGTGCCGGCGTGGCCGGGCGGCGCGAGCCGCTTCGTGCACGTCCTCGCCGCCGCCGGCGCCGCCACGATCAACGCCGCCACCAGTGCGACGAGCGAAGCCAGCAGCCCCGCGCGGACGATCCGTGCCGGTTGCCCCATCGACCACATCATAACCCCGCCGGCCCGCCGGGAGTTGCGCTTCACTGCTCGAAGATCGTCGAGCGTGGGTTCAGCGCCTTGGCGTGGAGGTAGTCGCGCAGGGCGGCGCGTGGCCGGTCCTGCTCGGTCGCGATCCGCGAGGCGACCAGCCACAGCTGCCAGTCGGTGGGGGAGCGGCGTTCGGCCTGGGCGATCGCGTGGGCGGCCGCCGGGATGTCGTCGAGCTGCTCGAGCAGCAGCGCGCGCTGCAGGCGCGGGCTGGCGGCGCCCGGCTCGAGCTGCTGGGCGTCGGCGGCGTATCGCAGTGCGGCGGTGAGCTGCCCGGCCTGGGCGGCGGCCTGGCTGCGGCGCACGGCGACCGTCGTCGCGAGCGGCAGCACGATCGTCCACAGGGCGACCAGCGACCCCGCGATCAGCAGCAAACGGACAGCGGGCAGGCGCAGCCGTAGACGGGCGGCGGGGAGGCGGAGCCGACGGCGCACCGGCGGCCGCTGCGGAGCAGCCGTGGAGGCGCGCGGGGCGCCCTCCCCGGGCAGCCCCGCGCGCCGGCCAACTACGCAGATCGCGCACAGCAGCATCGCGACGATCGGCACGACCCCGATCTGCCACACCCAGTCGAACGCGGCGGCGGCACAGAACGCGGCGACGCCGGCGACCGCCGCCACGCGCAGCGCGCGCTCGGCCACGGGTGCCCGCAGCGCCCGGACCGAGCCGCTGACCAGCACCCAGCTGAAGAACCCGCCGACCAGCGCGAGCCCGATGATGCCGAGCTCGGCGAGCGTCTCGATCCACAGCGAGTGGGCGTTCAGCACGTACTCGTCGATCGTCTCGTGCTGGGCCCAGTAGTACTGGAAGGTGCCGGGCCCGATCCCCTTCCAGGGAGAGCTCTCGAAGGCGCGGATCGCGACCTGCCAGTACTGGTAGCGATGGCTGCCGGCGACCGACAGCAGCCGGAAGTAGGAGCTGCCGCTGACGGCCGCGTTGGGCTGCTTGAACTGCTCCCACAGGTGGTGGGCGGCGCCACTCGCGAACAACGCGACGATCCCCGCCACCACGACGGTCAGGATCGAGGCGCCGGTCGCACGCGCGGTCCGGGGGCCAGCCTGCGTCCAGCGTGGTCTGATGCGGCGCTGGCCGGCGAGCGCGATCGCCGCCTGCGCGAGGCCGACCGCGAGCGCGACGACCACCGTGATCAGCAGCATCGAGTGACGCTGGCTGGCCGGCGCGGGCGTCAGCAGCCGGTTGATTAGGTCGGTGCGGGCCAGCAGCGCCAGCATCAGCACGAGCGTGCCGAGCGCCGCGATCAGCCCGGTGAGCAGGCGCGGGAGACGATCGGGGGACAGCGCCAGGAACGCCACGGTGCCGACCGCGGCGGCGAGGATGCCGCCGCGTGAAACCGTCATCGCGAGGCACAGGAGCACGACTGGAAGCCCGGCGGCCGCCAGCCCGCGGCCCCAGACCGAGCGGGCGCCGGTGGCCAGATACCACAGCAGCGGGATCCCGAGCGCCGCGAACTCGCCGACCCCGTCGGAGTAGTCGAATGGGTAGCGCAGCCGGGGGGTGGCATAGAACTGCGCGGTGGCGTCGGCGGGAAACAGCGAGGGAGCGAGCTTGGACAGGACCGCCAGTGCGCAGACGACGGCGATTCCGGCGGCGAGGCCGCGGAGGATCGCAGCGGCCGAGCGGCGGGTCAGCAGGCAGGCAGCGAGCAGGAACGCGCCGATGTAGGTGGCGACGCGCCCGACCTCGACGAGGCTGAGCTCCTCGCTCTTGCTCCAACCTGCCCCCAGCCAGGTCCACGCGAACAAGCCCGTGAGCGCCGCGAGTGCCACCCAGGTCGCTCGCGAGAGTCGTGTGCGCGGCAGCACGCCGATGATCACCCCGAGCAGCAGCAGCCACCAGATGAGGATCCCCAGCTCACTGCGGACGACGATGTCGTAGCCGCCGCCGGACAGCGCCAGGTACACGGTGAGCACGAGCGTGAGTGCCCCGACCAGCGGCGCCTCGGCCGCCGGCAGCGTTCGCGCCGGCCGCGCTCCTGCGGTCGGCCGCTGCTGGAACGGCGGAGCGGAGGCTTCCACGCGCTCGAAAGTAGCGACTCGGCACGCAGGCGGCTTGCCCAAAAGCGCCTGAGGATGGTAAATTGGCCGACCTCCGGTTAAGCGGCGCACTCTCCCAGGGGGTTCATCTGAGTTATGCGGAAGGTCCTGTCAACGCTTCTAATTGCGGGCGCGCTCGTATTTGCAGTCACGAGCCTCGCGTCCGGCGCCCAGGGGGCGCGTTGCGGCACGCTTTACACCCATAAGTGCACGAAGCCCGTGATCACGGTGCGGAAGCTGTCGTCCAAGTGTCGCGCGCCGTCGTCCACGTTCACGCTCCCGACGATCAAGGTCTACGCGATCGCTGGCATCCGCCGGATCAAGATCACGCTCGGCTCGACGGTCCTGAAGTCCAAGCGGTTCAAGGGACTCGGACCGCAGAGCTACACGATCCGGCATCTCAAGATCAGCACCGTTGACCTCAAGGCGGGCGGTCACACGATCAAGGTCTTCGTCAAGGACGTGAAGGGGAAGACGGCGACCCGCAGGCTCCACTTCAGCGTCTGCTCGCCGCCACCGTTCACGGGCTGAGACGCTGGCGTTCGCGGATCTGAGCTGAGCTGAGACGGAGAGCGCCCGGCCTTGGGGCCGGGCGCTTTTCTGTGGGGGCGGGTCAGGTCAGGACTTACGGTGGTGGCGGCGACGCCTGCGATCGTGGTGCCGGTGGTGCCGGCGATGGTGGTGCCGATGGTGCTTGCGGTGCTTGCGGTGCTTGGCGCGCGCGGCGTGGGCCACGATCTGCTGCCCGGGGGGCGGCGCTTGCACGGCCGCGCTGAGGCCGGCCCACTGGGCGGCGGCGGTCGCCCCGGTCGGGTAGATCGAGTAGGTGTCGTTGCCCGCCTGGCCGTAGGTGCCCATGAACGACCACCACAGGATGATGCTCGGGTGCGCGTGCTCGAGGACCTCGTTGCGTAGCTTGAGCTGGTCGGCGGGGCTCGGGTAGCTGAGCGCGTCCCAGCACTGCTGCTGGGTCATCGACGGCGTGCAGACGCCGACGGCCTCGCCGTCGCTGAGGTTGTCGCCGAAGCTGAACGCCTGCAGGATGAACGCGCTCGCCTTGCCGTCGCGGGTCGCGAGCCGCTGGTCCTGCGCGATCTCCTGACCGGTCTCGTACCAGGGGCCCCAGTACTTCGACGCCGGCATCAGGTAGCTGGTCGTGATCGGATAGATCTCGGCGGCGTTCATGTCGCCGATCGACTCGTACTGCTGGGTCTGGGTCTGGTCGCCGCTCGACAGGATCACCGGGTGGCTGGGATCGAGCGCCTTGATCGAGGCGACGTAGCTGGCGACCGCGGACTCGTCGCCGCCTGACAGCATCGAGTCGTCGGCCGCGTAGTAGCCGTAGGTGCCGGGCAGCGAGCCAAAGAAGTCGATCATGTAGGTCAGCAGGCTGCTGTTCGTGCTGCAGCCGCACGCCTCGGCGAACTCCGGGAAGTCGTCCTTGACGCTGGCCCCGGCGGTCCACCAGTTCTGGTTGCTGATCTCCCACATGACCTTCATCCCGAGCTGCTGAGCCGCCGCGGCGTAGGCGCTGAGGTTGGCGGGACTGCCCTCGTTGGCGTCCAGCACGACGACCTGGAAGCCGCCCGCCTGGATCGCCTGCAGGCGCTGCAGGCAGGTCGACATCTGCGTGTCCAGGTCACAGCTGTCGAAGATCCCCTCCGGCGGCAGCGTGGTGGTGGCGGCCGCGGCGGTGGCCGGCAGCGTCGCGCTGATCAGCAGCGTCCCGGATGCAAGCCCGGTCAGCAGCGCCGTGGCCGCGACCAGCGAAACCGCCAGTCGGCGGCCGTGGCGGAGGATCGAGGCGGGGGAGAGGCGCTGGAGCAAGCGGGCCAGGAGAGGGGTCTGGGGCATGGCCCTGGGATCGGCGTGCTGCGGCGCTCACTGGGAAGGCGGAGCTTCCGTTCTCGACGTTTGTCTAGGGGGGCGGCTCGACATCTGTTCGATTCAGTCGAGGCGTGGTCGAGCCGACGCGCGGGCGCCTGCGATGGGCACCTGGGCGCCGTTATGGGCACGTTGGGCGCCGTTCGTTGCCGCTCTCGATGGGGCGGTGCCGGTAAACTCGGCTCACGCTCCGGCTCGGTCCGGCTCGGGCCTGCGATCCGACGCTGCTCGGGTACGTGACCGGTCCGCGAGCGCCGCTACTGCAAGCCCGCGAGATCTCAGGAAAGGAGGCGAAGCGCCATGCGTGCAGTCGATGCTCTGATGGAATGTCTGAAGGCGGAGGGTGTGGAGGTGGTATTCGGGCTGCCGGGCGGCGCCAACCTCCCCACCTACGACGCCTTCCACGACGCCGGCATCCGCCACATCCTGGTCCGCCACGAGGCCGGCGGCGGTCACGCCGCGGAGGGGTACGCGAAGGCGACCGGCAAGGTCGGAGTGGCTCTGTCGACCAGTGGGCCCGGCGCCACGAACCTGGTGACGCCGATCTGCGACGCGATGATGGACTCCGTGCCGGTGGTGTTCTTCACCGGCCAGGTTCGCACCGAGCTGCTCGGCACCGACGGCTTCCAGGAGGCGGACACGATCGGGATCACGATGCCGATTGTCAAGCACAGCTTCCTGATCCGGCACCCGCTCGAGATCCCCCGCTCGATCCACGAGGCGTTCCACATCGCGCGCACGGGCCGCCCGGGACCGGTGGTGGTCGACATCCCCCAGGACCTGAGCCGCGCCGACATCCCCTATGAGCCGGTCGCGGACGTGCACCTGCCCGGCTATCAGCCGACCACCGACGGCAACCAGAAGCAGATCCGCCTGGCCGCCAAGGCGCTCGCGAACGCGCGCCGCCCGGTGCTGTACGCCGGCGGTGGCGTCGTCAGCGCCGGTGCCGCCGAGGACCTGGTCGAGCTCGCCACCTGCGGACGGCTGCCCGTGACCTGCACGGTGATGGCGCTAGGCGCATTTCCAGCGGCGCACGAGCAGTGGCTCGGGATGCTCGGGATGCACGGCACGCGCACCGCCAACTACGCGATGGACGAGGCCGACCTGATCGTCGCGCTCGGCGCCCGCTTCGACGACCGGATCACGGGCAAGCTGTCGGAGTTCGCGCCGCGGGCGAAGTTCATCCACATCGACATCGACCCGGCCGAGATCTCCAAGAACGTGCCCGCGCACATCCCGATTGTGGGCGACGCGCACAACATCCTCCCGCGCCTGACCGCCGCCTACCGGGCGCTGGCGCCTGACGTCCAGCGACTTGACGAATGGTGGGCGCGGATCCGTGGCTGGCAGCAGCGGTATCCGCTCAGCTACGAGGACAGCGGCGACAGCGAGATCAAGCCGCAGTACATGATCCAGGCGCTGATGGAGGCGACCGGCGGCGACGCGATCGTCGCCAGCGACGTCGGCCAGCACCAGATGTGGGCGGCGCAGTACTACGAGTTCGCGAAGCCGCGGCGCTGGATCAACTCGGGCGGTCTCGGCACGATGGGCTTCGGGCTGCCGGCGGCGATGGGCGCCAAGGTCGGCTGTCCCGACCAGACCGTGATCTGCATCGCCGGCGACGGCTCCGTGCAGATGAACATCCAGGAGCTCGCGACCTGCTCACAGGAGGCGATCGCGATCAAGGTGTTCATCATGAACAACGGCTATCTCGGCATGGTCCGGCAGTGGCAGGAGCTGTTCTGGGACAAGCGCTACAGCCACGTCGACATGGGGCAGTGGCCGGACTTCGTCAAGCTCGCCGAGGCGTACGGCGCGACCGGCATGCGGCTGGCCGACAAGCACACGCTGCTCGACGGGATCAAGCAGGCGCTGGCGACCGATGGTCCCGTGCTAGTCGACGTGCCGGTCACCCGCGAGGAGAACACCTACCCGATGATCCCGGCGGGGCAGGCGGCCCGGGATATGGTCGGCTGATGGGTGAGGCCGACGGATGCGTGCCTCACGGCGGCAGCGCTCGAGCTGGCCGGAGTGACGGGGTGATGTGATGGACAGGGTGGACTGATGGACGTGCCGGGGACGAACGGGAACCGCTGATGGGCGAGCCCGGCACGAAGGAGGTCCTGTCGCTGGACGAGCTGGAGGCGGCCGGCAGCCTGCGCAGCGGCCGCAAGCACGTCCTCTCGATCCTGGTCGAGAACAAGCCCGGCGTGCTCACGCGGATCACCGGGCTGTTCGCGCGCCGCGGCTTCAACATCGACACGCTCGCGGTCGGGCCGACCGATGACCCTGCCCTGTCGCGGATCACGCTGACCCTGGACGGCGCGGTCCATCCGATGGACCAGGTCACCAAGCAGCTGCACAAGCTCGTCAACGTGCTGAAGATCCGGGACCTCACCCCGGACGAGGCGCTGGCGCGCGAGCTGGCGCTGTTCAAGGTTGCCGCCGATGGCACCGCCCGCTCCGAGGTGATGCAGATCTGCGAGATCTTCCGCGCCAACATCGTCGACGTGACCCGGCGCGCGGTCGTCATCGAGGTGACCGGCACGCACGAGAAGATCGAGGCGTTCGAGAGCCTTGTGCGGCCGTTCGGGCTGATCGAGATGGCGCGGACCGGTGAGATCGCGATCGCGCGGGGGCGCGTCGAGACGTAGGAGCGACGCGCCGCCACGGGTGATCGACCCGGACGCGGGGGAGGGCCTAGGATCGCCTGGGAGGGCCGGCGCAGCCTAGGATCGCCTGGGAAGGCCGGCGCGGGGGACGGCGGCGGTGGTCTTCAGACCCGCCCCCGCGGCGGTGGTCTTCAGACCCGCTCCAGCGGGCTGTCCTGGGACCTGGTGCCGGGCATTCCTGGGACCCGCTCCAGCGGGCTGTCCTGAGACCTGGTGCACATAACACCCCGTATGTGCGCATTATGTGCGCCACCCCCTTCTGACAGCCGTGGCAGCCCGGCATAACGCCGCCGGTCAGCTCCTGCCGTAGCGCGTACCGCGCGGTTCGAGGCGTTGGAGCGACGCGCCGGGCGCTCGCGCGTTGACGCGAGGCGTCGCTCCTGCGAGGCTCGTGCGGAGATGGGAGCTGATCGGTGATGCTGGTCTGCCCGGGCTGCGGTCACGAGAATCCGGTCGGAGCTCGCTTTTGCAATGGGTGCGGTGCAGCGCTCGAGGGGACGGCCACCGTGGCCCGCCAGGCGCGCAAGGTGGTGACGGCGCTGTTCTGCGACGTGACCGGGTCGACGTCGCTGGGCGAGCAGCTCGATCCGGAGGTGCTGCGCGGGGTGATCGACCGGTACTTCGAGGTGATTCGCGCGACGATCGAGCGGCACGGCGGGACCGTGGAGAAGTTCATCGGCGATGCGGTGATGGCGGTGTTCGGAGTCCCACGGGTGCACGAGGACGATGCGCTCAGAGCGGTCCGGGCGGCGGCGGAGATTCGCGAACGGCTGCCGGCGGTCGCCGAGCAGGTGGGGGTGACGCTCCGCTTCAGGACCGGCGTCAACACCGGCGCGGTGCTGATGGGCGAGGGGGAGGACCTGGCGATCGGGGACGCGGTCAACGTGGCGGCGCGGCTCGAGCAGGCGGCCGCGCCGGGAGAGATCGTGATCGGCGAGGAGACGCTGGCGCTGGTGCGGCCCGTGGTCGAGATCGGCGAGCGGCGCTTGCTCCAACTAAAAGGAAAGTCCGAACCCGTGGCGGCGTATCCGCTGCTCGGCGTGGCGGGGACGCCGGAGCGGCGCTTCTCGACGCCGATGGTCGGGCGAGACAACGAGCTCGAGCACCTGCGCGTGGTGTTCAACCAGGCGATCAGGGACCGCTCCTGCCGGCTGTTCACGGTGCTCGGGTCGGCGGGGGTGGGGAAGTCGCGACTGGTGGCGGAGTTCCTCGCCGGCCTCGAGGCGCGAGTGGTGCGTGGTCATTGCCTGTCGTACGGAGAGGGGATCACGTACTGGCCGGTGGTCGAGGTGCTGAGGCAGCTGGACGCACTGCCCGAGGGCGATGCGGCGCGTCCGTTGCGCGCGCTGCTCGGCGAGACCGGCGAGCCGGCCAGCGCCGAGGAGATCGCGTGGGGGTTTCGCAAGCTGCTCGAGCAGACCGCGCAGGAGCGGCCGCTGGCGCTCGTGCTGGACGATCTGCACTGGGCCGAGGAGACGCTGCTGGACCTGGTCGAGCACGTCGCCGAGCTGTCGCGGGATGCGCCGATCTTGCTGTTGTGCGTCGCCAGGCCGGAGCTGCTGGAGCGCCGTCCCTCGTGGGGCGGCGGCAAGTGGAACGCCACGACCGTGCTGCTCGAGCCACTTGATGCAGCCGAGACCGAGATGCTGCTGGCGGAGCTCGGTGGCGTCTCCGATCAGCTCCGGGAGCGGATCGTCCGGACCGCCGAGGGCAACCCGCTGTTCTTGGAGGAAATGCTCGCGCTGGTCCGTCAGAGCCCGGGCGGCGAGGTCGAGGTGCCCGCTTCGATCCAGGCGCTGCTGGCGGCGAGGCTCGACCAGCTCGATCCCGCCGAACGCGAGGTGCTCGAACGCGGCTCGGTCGAGGGCCGCAGCTTCCACCGCGGCGCCCTGCTCGCGCTGGCCGACGGTGACGGTCGGCTCGATCAATCGCTGCTGGCGCTCGTCCGCAAGGAGCTTCTGCGCCCCGATCGGGCGGTGTTCGAGGGCGACGATGCTTACCGCTTCCGGCACCTGCTGATCCGCGACGCCGCCTATGACGCGTTGCCCAAGGCGGTCCGCGCGGACCTGCACCGGCGGTTCGCCGACTGGCTCGAGCTCCACGGCCGCGAGCTGGTTGAGCTCGACGAGATCCTCGGCTACCACCTCGAGCAGGCCGCCACATACCTGGAGGAGCTGGGGCGGCCCGATCTACAGCTCGCGCTGGCCGCGGGCGAGCGGCTTGGCACCGCCGGGCGGCGGGCATATTGGCGAGGCGACTGGCGGGCCGCCGCGGGACTGCTGGAGCGGGCGCTCGCGCTCACCCGCCCGCACC
>JASHQV010000166.1 GCA_030038955.1 Solirubrobacteraceae bacterium | reverse complement strand
TCCGCGGCCGCCTGCACGGACACCCGGTGCGGGACGGAGAGGCGCTTGGGAGCGGCCATCGGCGTCAGCGCTCGTGCGTCAGCGCTCGTAGGGGGCGAGCACGGCGCGGCGCTCGGGCAGGCGTGAGCGCGGATCGACCTCGAGGACGCGCAGGGCCGCATCCACGCCGGCGGCGGCGCGGGCCTGGTGGATCGCCTCTCGCAGCCGGGCCAAGCGAGCTTCGCTCGGGTCATCGACGATGCCCGCCTGCTCGCCGGCCGCAGCACCGAAACGCTCGACCGTGAGCTGTAGCGCTTGAGCGGGAGCGGGCATCAGCGCCAGCCGGGGCGCCAGCGCGAGACGCATGCGCGCCGGGTCGCTCAGCGCCTCCCGGAAGCTCACTCGCTCGCGCCAGGTTCCACCACGTTCCACCAGCGTCGCCGAGACGACCACGGAGCGCAGGGCCCTTCCCCGCCGTTCGCGGCGCGCCAGCAGCCGATCGATCAGCAAGCCGAGCGCTCGCTCGAGCTGATCTCCACCGGCCGCCTCAGGCAGCTCCAGCGACTCGCGCACGAGCTCGCCCGGGATGCGCGGACGCAAGCGGCTGTCACCACCCCGGGCGAGCTCGTGCGCGACCCGGCCCGAGCCCCCGAAGCGGTCGGCCACAGACGCAGCCGGCAGGGCGGCGAGCTCGCCGAGCGTGTCGATCCCGAGGCGCCCGAGCGCTGCCGGCAGCCCGGCCAGCTCGGGGCGCTCGCGGAGCAGCGATACCGGCAGCGGAGCGAGGAATGCCCGGGCCTGACGCGCTCCGCCGGAGACGATCAGCGGCCGGCGAACCCGCGCCTGCGTGGCCGCAGCGACAGCGGCAAACCGCGAGGGAGCCACGCCAAACCGCACCGGCGTCGCCAGCGCCTGCCGGGCCGCCACCAGCAGCTCGCACAGCTCTCCGTCGTACAGGCGCAGCAGCCCACGGGCATCGAAGCAGGCGATCCCCGGCAACCCCGGCTCCACGGCCGCGCCGATCGCTTCCAGCGCCGCCAGCATGCGCTCCCAGCGGTCAGCCACGGCAACCGGATCGGGAGGGACCAGCACCAGCCGCGGGCAGCGAGCGAGCGCCTCCCCCAACCGCATCCCGGGATGGATCCCGAACGCCCCGGCCGCCGGCGAGACCTCGCCAACGTTCTGGGGACGGCCCGGCTCAGGAGCCAGGACGGCCGGTGCCCGCAGGAGCTCGGCACGGTCGCCGGCGGCGACCAGCAACCGAAAGCGGGGAAGCAGGGCACAGACGATCAAGGGAACAGACACCAGAACACATGTTCGCATCCCAGGCGGGCGGATGCCTTCGCCGACCCCACGCTTGGACCAATGATCTAGATACATCGACCGTGGCTCATAAACATCTAGTCGAGTGCCGATCGTGCAGGCAGCCACGACGACGCTTTCCGGCGCCGGGTCGGAGGAGCTGCCGGGGCTCCGTCGCAAACCGCAATGGTCCCCCCCTGCGCCCCAACCCTTCACGCCCAACGCACCCGCGCTGCGGAGCGTCGCGGGCCGCTCGCCCGTCGCTCTAGTCGCGGGCCGCTCGCCCGTCTCTCTCGGGGTCTGCTGGCCGGCGGCTCCGAGCGCGGCCAGGCCCTGATCCTCACGACCGTTTGCATGTTCGCCGTGATCGCGGTCGCCGCGCTCGGCATCGACGTGGCGGGCTGGTACCAGAAGCACCACCAGGCACAGGTCGCCGCCGACGCCGCCTCGCTGGCCGCCGCCAACTGCCTGGCCAACGCTCCTGACAACCCATGCACCTCCACGACCGACACGACCGACGCCGCACAGGTCGCGACCACGATCGCGCTCGACAACGGCGTCACGATCCCGACCAGCAGCGTCACCTTCAACCTCAGCGCCGGCACCGTGTCGGTGCAAGACAGCGTCACTTCCTCCTCCCTGTTTGCCGGCATCGTTGGAATCCACGGGAGCACGCAGTCAGCCAAGGCGGTCGCCGCCTTCAAGGAGGGCGCCGCTGAGACGACCACGACCACGACCACGACTGAAGCGCCGGCCGCGTGCAGCAGCGATTGCGGGGCGATCTTCGCCGGCGGCACGTGCCCGACCTACGGCGCGACGCTGTCGAGCATCTCCGGGACGATCAACGGATCCGTGATCAGCGACGGCACGCTGTCGCTGAGCAGCATCAGCGGCACGATCAGCTCGACCAACTACGGCTCGAGCAGCGACGGCTGCAGCGGCAGCTCGGTGACGACGAGCTCGATCTCGGGGAACATCGGCGGCACCCCGCAGCAGCTGAGCAGCTACGTCCCCTACCCGGAGGACTGGCGAGCGGGCGGCAACGAGACCGCGCCGGCGTGCACGTACACGGCCGGCGGCACGATGCCCGCGGGGGTGACGACGAGCGGCAACAACATCACGATCTCGTCGCTGTCCTCGTCGATCCCGCCCGGGGTGTACTGCGCGCCGAACGGAACGATCTCGCTGAGCAGCTACTCGGGCGGCACCTCGTACGTGACCTTCATCGCGCAGACGATCACGTTCAGCAGCGTCTCCGGCGGGCCGCTGAAACCGTGCGTCGCGTCGGCGCTGTCGAGCTGTCCGTCGAGCAACGTGCTGCTGCTGTGGCAGACCGGCAGCGGCACGATGAACCTCGGCAGCATCAGCGGCACGATCGACGGGACCGTGTTTGCGCCCAGCGCGACGATCGAGATCAGCTCGCTCAGCGGCGGCACCGGCTTCATCGAAGGCGAGGGCGTCACCGCCAGCTCGATCAGTGGCTATGTCGGCAATGGCCCGTCGGGGATCGCCAGCGGCAGTGGCGGCGGCACGGTCACGGAGACGACCACGACCCCCGCCTCAGCGCCCACGGACAGCCTGGTCCAGTGAGCGTGCATCCCGTTGCACGAAAGCACGGGATGCACGGGAAACCACTGCGCTCACCAGTGGATGCCGCGGGTGACCCGGGCGAACGCAGCCCGCTCGGCCCGCTCCCGGTCGCTTCCCTCGTCGCGGCCGCTCTCCGGGAACAGCTTGACCGCGCGGTTGACGATCAGATCCTGGGCGCCGGGCACGGCCGCGTAGCTCAGCTGCGACAGGCTGCCCAGAGTCGTGGCGATGCGCTTCGGCCGGCGGCGGATCGCCTCGGTGATCAGGTCGGCCGCCTCATCCGGGCTGAGCGTCGGAAAGCGGTCGTAGATCTTCGTGGGAGCGATCATCGGAGTGCGGACCAGCGGCATGTAGATCGTCGTGATGTGGACGCCGTCGTCGATGATCTCGGGGGCGATCGAGCGCGAGAACGCGTCCAGCGCCGCCTTTGACGCGAGGTACGCGGAGTACCGCGGCGTGTTGGCCTGCAGGCCCAGCGTCGAGATGTTGATGATGTGGCCGCTGCCGCGCTCGCGCATGCCGGGCAGCACGTCGAGGATCAGCTTGACCGCGCCGAAGTAGTTGAGCTGCATCGTGCGCTGGTAGTCGTGGAAGCGGTCATACGCCTTGTCGACCGCGCGCCGGATCGAGCGGCCAGCGTTGTTGACGAGGATGTCCGGCACGCCGTGCGAGGAGAGCACCTCGGCGGCCATCCGGTCGATGTCGTCGGGATCGGACAGGTCACACGGCGCGACCACGCCGGTGCCGCCGCGGGCATCCACCTCGCGGGCCGTCTGCTCGAGCTTGTCGCGGGTGCGCGCGACGAGGATCACGGTCGCGTTTGCCTCGCCGACCTTGTAGGCGGCCGCCTGACCGATGCCCGACGAGGCGCCGGTGATCATCACCGTCTTGCCGCTGACGGCGCTCCTCAGCGAGGGAGCCAGCACCTGCCCGGCCCCCGGCACGCGCCGCCCGAACGCCCGCGCCGTGCGCACGCCGCTGGATACGAGCTGACCTAGGTCCGGCGCCACCGCGAGACTGTCCGCCGCGACTTCGAGTGCCATGTCTCCGTGAGGCGCACTGCCTCACACCGGCGTGCCTGAATCGCCTCCGCGAGCCGCACCACCTCACACCGGTGTGCCTGAATCGCCTCCGCGAACCGCACTGCCTCACACCGGTGTGCCGGAATCATGCAGCAGCTGCCCGACCGGCACCGCCCGGAGGTGGCGCACCTGCAGATCGGCATCGAGCCGGTTCAGCTCGATCAGCGCCGTCATCAGACTGCCGCCTCCGAGCTCCACGACGTCGCCGGGATGCACATGGTCGAACGGGTCGCCGCCGTCGTCGACTCGCACCGCCCCGGCGACCGGGCGGCCACCGGCGCCGTGGGCGAACAGCCACTGTCCGAGGCTCGGCCCGCTCGACGCGTACAGGAAGGGGTGGCCCCAGCCCAGCTGATGCAGCAGCCGGTGCAGCAGCGCCCGCGTGTGCAGCCAGCTGACGAGCCCGCCGTCGGGCAGACGCGGCAGCGTTTCGTCGCCGTAGCCTGTGATGTCGTCGGCCGAGCGGAACGACGGGTTCTCGATCGCAAACGACACGTGCAGGCCGGCGGCGCTGGTGGCCGCAACCAGCGCCGGCAGCTGTGCGTTGGTGGCGTCGATCATCACGCCCACCTCACGCCGCGGCGTGGTGACCGCGGTGACCGGGCGGATCCCGGCGAAGTGCGAGACCAGCGAGTAGGACATGCTCGCGGTCATCGTCCAGGCACCGATCACGAGCACCGCAGCGCCCGCGGTGGCAGCCCGCACCGTGCGCAGGCGCCACGACGGCAGCGGCTTGACATAGCGTTCGTTGCCGAGGATCAGCGAGGCGGTGGAGGGACGGCGGGCGAACCGCGGATCCGGCTCGGCGCGCTTGTCCAGGGCGGCCGTGATCGCCGGTGCGAGCTCGCGCTCGTGGCTGACGACTTGCGCCAGCCCGAACCGCCGCAGCGCCTTGTTGCTCTCGCGCACGTGGCCGTAGCCGAACCCGTAGGAGATCACCGGGCAGCCGCGAATGATCGCCTCGAGCACGGTCAGCCCGGCGCTCGAGTGGATCAGCAGGTCGGCGGCCGCGAGCACGTCTCCCATCCGGTCGGTGAAGCCCATCAGCTTCAGCCGCGGCTCGCCGACGAGCTCGGCGGCGACGCGAGCGCGGAGCTTGTCGTTGCGCCCGCACAGGCACAGCACGGTCGCGCTCGGCTCGGCGGCCAGCGCGGCGCGCGTCGCGCCCAGCAGGTCGCCGACGCCCCAGCCGCCGCCAGACACCGCGATCACCTTGCCGTCGGCGG
>JASHQV010000165.1 GCA_030038955.1 Solirubrobacteraceae bacterium | reverse complement strand
ACCTCGGACGGCAACAGAAACGTCACGATCGCCGCGGCCGCCACCAGCGCGGCGCCGAGCAGGTACGCGAGCCGGAATCCCGAGGTGAGCGCTTGCGGAACGGCGACGCCGTGGCCGATCAGCTTGCTCGTGTGCAGGGTCGCGATCGACACCAGAGTCGCTAGCCCGAGACCGCCGCCGACCTGGCGTGAGGTGTTCACGAGCCCGGAGGCGAGTCCTGATCGCTCCGGGCTCGCGCTCTGGGTCGCGGCGATCGTCGACGGAACGATCGAGAAGCCGATCCCCATCGTCGTCAACAGCCCCGGGAGGACGATGTACTGGATCGCGCTGCCGCTGCTCTGGATCAAGGCGAACAGCGCCATCCCGGAGGCCATCAGGACGAGGCCGCCACGGAGCACCGGCTTGACCCCGAAGCGTCCGACCAGCCGCCCGGCCCGGGAGGCGCACAGCATGATCATCAACGCCATCGGCAGGAACGCAAGCCCGGTCGTGATCGGCTGCAGCGACAGGACCTGCTGCATGTACAGCGAGCCCATGTACCACATCGGGAACAGTGCGGCGCTGAACAGCAGCACGATCAGGTTGATCAGCGTCAGATGCCGGGTCAGCGCGCGGGGCGGAACGAGCGCCGCCGCGACGCGGCTCTCGACGATCGGGAACAGCGCCAGCAGCGCGGCGCCGATCGTGATCGGGACCCACGCGGCAGCCGTGCGCCAACCGTCGGTCCCGGCGTTCACGCAGCCGTAGGCGATCAGGATCTGGCCGGCCGTGAGCAGCAGCGCGCCGATCACGTCGAACGACCGGCGTTGTCCGGAACGGCGCTCGTCCACCACGCGGATCGCCACGATCGCGGTCGCGATCCCGATCGGCACGTTGATCAGCAGCACCCAGCGCCACGAGAGCCACTGCGTGATCGCGCCGCTGAGCAGCACGCCGGCCGCTCCTCCGGCGCCATTCATCGCGCCCCACAGCGCGACCGCCCGGTGCCGCTCCTGGCCCGCCGGGAAGGTCGAGGTGATGATCGCCAGCGAGCAGGCCGCCATCATCGCGCCGCCGAGTCCCTGTGCCGCCCGTGCGACGATCAGAACGGTGCTGGTCGGAGCCAGGCCGCCGCTCAGCGATGCCGCCGAGAACAGCGTCAGCGCGGCGAGGAACGTTCGTCGCTGTCCGATCACGTCTGCTGCGCGCCCCGACAGCATCAGGAAGCCGGCGAACACGATCGCGTAGGCATCGACCACCCATTGCAGGTCCGCGGAGGAGAACCGCAGGCCGATCTGGATCGACGGCAGCGCGACGTTCACGATCGACAGATCGAGAATCACCATGAACTGCGCCACGCAGCAGAGCGCCAGGATCGTCTGCGCGCGGCGGGCAGCGGCGACGCTCGGCGACCCAGGCCCGGACCGATCCGCCGCGGCGTCTCCGACCTGTACTGTTGCCGCCACTGGCCTCAGTACGCTCCGCCGTTGGTGCTCTTGATCGGCTTGCCGGCGGGGGAGACCAGGTACCAGATGCCCCCGTTTGACGCCGTGCCGGCGGCTGAGCCGGGGCTAGCGGTCGGGTGGATGTAGAGCGCGTGGCCGTTGTACAGCACCTGCACGCGACCGTCCTTGCGCTCGAACGTCGACAGCAGCGTCTGCTTCGCGCCGGCGCCCGCTGTCGGCCGGCCGCTGACCGTCAGCGGCCGCCAGTGACGTGCACAGGCTGTGGCACAGCTGCTGCCGCCGGCGGGATCGCCCGTGAACAGGTACACGGGCTCGCCGCCGGCGGTGGCCAGCACGGTGCCGTAGCCCGAGACATGCGCGGTCGCCACCGTCGCCCGCGCCCCGGCGCTCGTCGCCTTGGAGCTGGAGGAGCCATCGCTCGAGGGCGACGACGACCCACACGCAACAAGCAGTGCAGCCGCCATCGCTGTTGCCAGGAGGCCGAGGCCGCGCTGGCATATCGAGGTTCGACTTGTCATCGTGCTTACCAGTCACGATAAACGCTGGCTAAGCCGAAAGTTGCTGAAATCTTAACGCGACTTTATGTTCACGTTACGCGCACTTGATGCGGAGCCGTGTCGAGGCAGCCAAGCCGGCGCCCGGACAGATACGCTGCGACTCGTGCCGAGCGGCGACGCGGAGATCCGGACGGCGACCTATCAGGCGGTGCCCGCCGATGTCCATCGCGTGCTGCTGCTGTACAGCGGCGGGCTCGACACGAGCGTGATGCTCAGCTGGATCCAGGAGGAGTACGACGCCGAGGTGGTGGCGCTGACCGTCAACCTCGGGCAGCCGGGCGAGGACTACGAGGTGATCAAGGGGAAGGCGCTGCAGATCGGCGCTGTCGCCTGTCACGTCGTCGACGCGCGCGAGCAGTTCGCGCGCGACTACGTGGCGCCGGCGATCAGGGCGAACGCGATCTACGGCCTCGGCTACCCGCTGTTCACGGCACTCGGCCGGCCGCTGATTGCGAAGCTGGCGGTGGAGCAGGCGCGGCGCAGCGGCTGCGACACGATTGCCCACGGCTGCACGGGCAAGGGCAACGACCAGGTGCGGCTGGAGGCGACGGTCGCCACGCTGGCGCCGGAGCTGAAGGTGATCGCGCCGGTGCGCGGCTGGCAGATGGGTCGCGAGCAGGAGATCGTCTACGCCCGCGAGCACGCGATCCCGGTGAAGGGCGGCACCGAGATCGCGCCGTACTCCGTCGACGACAACCTGTGGGGGCGCTCGAGCGAGGGGCGCTGGATCGAGCAGCTCGGGACAGCCCCCGAGGACGACGTGTTCGGGCTGCTGACCCGGCCGGAGGAGGCCCCCGACGAGGCTGAGACCGTGCTGATCGAGTTCGAGCGTGGCATCCCCGTCGGGCTCGACGGCGAGCGGCTCGAGCTGGTCGAGCTGCTCGAGCGGGTCGCCGCCCTCGGCGCGCGGCACGGCGTCGGCATCGTCGACCACATCGAGGACCGGATCGTCGGCTTGAAGGTGCGCGACATCTACGAGGTCCCGGCGGCGGCCGTGCTGCTGCCCGCGCACGCCGAGCTCGAGCGCCTCGTCGGCACGATCCATCAGAACCAGTTCAAAGCGACGCTCGACCGGCAGTGGGCCTACCTCGTCTACGCGGGGCTGTGGTGGGAGCCGCTGCGCGAGAACCTCGACGCCTACATGGAGTCAGCCAACGAGATGGTCACCGGGACGATCGGCGTGCGCCTCTACAAGGGGACGGCGCGGGTCGTCACGCGGGAGTCGCCGAACGCGATCTACGACGCCTCGCTGGCCACGTTCGCGGAGTCGGGCGGGCTGTTCTCGCAGGCCGCGGCGCCGGGGTTCATCGAGCTGTGGTCGTTGCAGTCGCGGATGGCGTGGCGGATCAGGCATGGGGGGGACCACGGCTGACGAGCGCTTCGCCGAGCGTCGCCTGCGGGAAGCCGAGCGGCGGCTGCGCGAGCTCGAGGGCGAGCTTGAGCTGGTCCGCCACCGGGCCGCCGAGTTCGAGCAGCAGGTGCGGCTCGCGGTCGACGCGGCGTGGCGCTGGCTGGGGGAGACCGGCGAGCGCGTGACGGTCGCGCTGACCGAGCTTGAGGAGCTGCGACGGCAGCTCGAGCCGTCGGCGATGCAGGCCGAGCCGGATGACGAGCTGCTGCATCGGCCGGCGCCCACGGCGACCGAGCCGGTCGAGCCCGACCGCTTCGATGCGGCGCTGAGCCGCCTGCGCGAGCAGATCGAGTCGGGGCCTGGACGCCCGCGCTGATCTTCCATACGATGCCGACGATCCAGCCGGCGCGTGGCAGCGACCAGCCGCGACCGGGTCGCCGACGATAGCGTCTCAGAGGTGGGGAGGAGCAAGGTGAGCACGTCTCGAATCCACGTCCTAGCCGGTGCGGCCGCGATGGCGCTGCTCGCGCTCAGCAGCTCGGGGGTGGCGTCTGCTGCCAGCCGCGCGCAGCTGCGGCAGTCGGCGTCGCCCGCGGCCCTGCGCACGCCCACGGTCGGCGCCGTCGCCGCCGGCACGAGGATCGACTTCGAGGTCGATCTCGCGCTCCCGCACCCGGCGGCGGCCGCCGACTTTGCGATCGCGGTGTCGACGCCCGGCAACGTGGAGTACCACGATTTCCTCACGGCCTCCCAGTGGGAGGCGCGGTTCTCACCCTCGGTCGCGGCCGTCGCGCGGGTCGAGCGGTTCCTGCGCGAGCAGGGATTCTCGGTCGGGCAGGCGTCGCCCGACCGGATGGAGGTCCCCGCCACCGGCACCGCCCGCCAGATCGAGTCGACGTTCGACACGAGCCTGTCGCTGCACCGCGTCGCCGGCCACGTCCTGCGGCTGACGAACGGGAAGCTGTCGGTGCCGGCGTCGCTCGGCGCCACGATCGCCGGCACGGTCGGGATCAGCCAGACGCTGGCCGAGCCGGACGGCACGATCCCGCAGCGCGAGCCGGACGGCACGATCCCGCAGCCCCCCGGCTTCCTCGTCGCCCCTCCCTGCGGGAGCTATTACGGTGCCGTCACCGACACGACTCTGCCGGCCTACGGCGACGGCTATCCGTTCCACCCGCCGTGGGCGGTCTGTGGCTACACGCCGTCGCAGCTGCGCAGCGCCTACGGGCTGACGGACGGCTCCGACACCGGCTCCGGCGTGACCGTCGCGGTCGTCGACGCGTACGCGTCACCGACGCTCGAGTCCGACGCGCAGACGTTCGCGCTCGACAACGACCCGAGCTACCCGCTCGAGAGCTCGCAGTTCTCCGAGCTGCTCGCGAGCAGCTTCACCGACAAGGCCGAGTGCGGCGCGAGCGGCTGGTTCGGGGAGCAGACGCTCGACGTCGAGGCCGTGCACGGCATGGCGCCCGGCGCCAACATCCTGTACGTCGGCGCCGGCAACTGCGTGCTCGGTCTCAACGACGCCCTGCGCGAAGTCGTCGACCGCGGGCTCGCACGGGTGATCAGCGATTCCTGGGGGGACGACGCCGGCGACCTGCTGGATCCCGCTCCTTATCGCTGGGAGACCGACGACATCCTCGAGATGGCTGCCGGCACCGGCATCAGCGTGCTGTTCTCCAGCGGTGACGGTGGCGACGAGTTCACCACCGTCGGCCAGGTGTCGCCTGACTACCCGCCGTCGAGTCCCTACGCCACCGCGGTCGGCGGCACGACCCTGCAGATCGGCTCGGCTGGGCAGCGGATCGGCGAGTACGGCTGGTCGACGGCACGCAGCTTCCTGTGCAACCTCGCCGAGGTCGCCGCCGACGGCTGCACGACCAGGCAGCTGCACCGATGGATGCCGATCGGGCTCGGGCTCGACGGCGGCTCGGGCGGCGGCACCAGCGTTCGCTACTCGCAGCCGTCATATCAGGCGGGCGTCGTGCCGGCCAGCCTTTCGGAGGCGAACGGCGCTACGCCGATGCGGGTGGTCCCGGACATCTCGCTGGACGCCGATCCCGCGACCGGGATGCTCGTGGGGGAGACGCAGAGGTTCCCCAACGGCACCTACTACGACCAGTACCGGATCGGCGGGACGAGCGTCGCCTCGCCGCTGTTCGCGGGGCTGCTGGCGCGGGCGATCGAGGCGGACGGCGGCAGCTCGTTCGGGCTCGTCAACCCGGACCTGTACTCGCTGTACGACAACTCGAGCTACCCGGACGCGCTCTACGACGTCGGGCCGGCGGGCAAGCAGATCCAGTCGCGCGCCGACTACGCGGACGAGCTCAACACCGCCGCGGGCATCGAGTACTCGACCCGGATCATCGACTACGAGGGCTTCGAGCAGTACTGCCCGGCCACGCCTGCGGGCGCGCCGTGCTCGGAGCGCCTGGTGGCGCTGCACGCGACGGCCGGCTACGACAACATGACCGGGCTCGGCTCGCCCGGCACCGGGCTGGTGGCGGCGCTGGCCGCACTCAAGTAGCCGTGCCAAGGTGCCGTTCGCGGGCCCTTAGATACGCCGAGTAGCCTGCGCGTATGCCCGCACGCGCACGCACGGCGGTGATCGGCGCCGGCATCAGCTTGGCGCTGCTGGCGCTCGTCTGGCTGCTCGCGCTCCACACCGGGATCGGCGAGCACGCCGATCGGTCGATCTTCAAGGGCTTCCTCGGACTGCAGCGCTCGCGCACGAATGGCCTCGCCACGTTTGTCGCCAAGCTCTGCGACCCGCGGCCGTTCGTCGTGCTCGGAGCTGGGGTCGTGGCGGTCGCGCTGGCGCGCCGCCAGCCCCGGACCGCACTGGCTGTGGCCGTGCTGCTGGCCGGGGCGAGCTTCACGACCGAGCTGCTCAAGCCGCTGGTGGCGGTGCCGCGTGCGCGCTCGCTGCTCGGTCCGATCGCGCCCTGGGACGCATCGTGGCCGAGCGGCCACGCGACCGCCGCGATGTCGCTGGCGCTCGCGCTGGTGCTGGCCGCGCCGGCGCGCCTTCGACCCGCGGCCGCGGCGCTTGGGGCTGCGTTCGCGGTGGCCGTCAGCTACTCGTTCCTGACGCTTGGCTGGCACTACCCGAGTGACGTCCTCGCGGGCTTCCTGGTGGCGGCGATCTGGACCGAGCTGACGATCGCCGCCCTCGTGATCGCCAACGCTCGCCACGGTCGCCGGCCGGAGGCCCCCGCGCGACACCTCGTGGCGCTGCGCGCAGCCCTGACTCCACCCGCGGCGGCGGTCGCAGGAGCTGCCGTCGTCGCTGGACTCGTGATGTTCGTGCGCCCGCACCAGGTGATCGGCTATGCGAGCGGGCACGTAGCGTTCATCGTCGGCGCTGCGGCGATCGCCACGCTGGCGTTCGCGCTGGCGACCACGGTGATGCTGGGCGTGCAGGGCTTCCCAGCAGCAGCGTCACGGTCCGCTGGTGACCGTTGACGCCGATCTCCCCGCCGTCCGCGCCGCCACCTATCCTGAGCGTTGCTGCCGATGAGCGACCTCTGCGCCCACCTCCACGTCCACTCCGAGTACTCGTTGCTCGACGGGGCGGCCCAGGTGGAGCGGCTGGCTGAGCGGGCCGCATCGTTCGAGCAGCCGGCGCTGGCACTGACCGACCACGGCGTGATGAACGGCTCGGTGGAGCTGTACAGAGCCTGCCGCAAGCACGGGATCAAGCCGATCCAGGGGTGCGAGGTGTACGTGGTGGATGACCACACGAAACGCGTGCAGGGGCGCATGCGCTACTACCACCTGACGCTGCTGGCGGCCACGCCGACCGGCTACCGCAACCTCGTGAAGCTGTCGTCGGCTGGCTTCCTCGACGGCCTTCAGCGTGGCAAGCCGCTGGTCGACGCGGGCCTGATGGCCGCCCACAGCGAGGGGGTGATCGCGCTGACCGGCTGCCTGCAGTCGCGCTTCTGCCAGGCGCTGATCGACGGCCGTGCGGCCGCTGCCCGCGAGGTCGCCGACGAGCTGCTCTCGATCTACGGTCGCGAGAACGTGTACTTCGAGGTGCAGAAGAACGGGGTGCCGGAGCAGGACCGGGCGAACGAGGGGATCGTGCGGATCGCCCGGGAGCTGGGGCGGCCGCTGGTCGCCACCGGCGACGTCCACTACCTGGGTCGGGACGACTACGACCACCACCGGGCGCTGCTGTGCGTGCAGACCAAGTCGACGTTGGCCGACCCAAAGATCAGCTTCGCCAGCAACGCCTTCTACCTGCGCGCGAGCGACGAGATGGCGACGGCCTTCGCGGAGTGGCCCGAGGCGCTCGCCTCGACGGTCGAGATCGCCGAGCGCTGCGACGTCGAGCTCGAGCTCGGGCGGCAGCTGATCCCGCGATACCCGACGCCGGACGGCTCGAGCGAGCATGACTATCTGACCAGGCTCGTGACGGACGGCCTCCGCCACCGCTACGGCACGCCGGTGCCGGCGGAGGCGAGCGAGCGGGCCGAGTACGAGCTCGAGGTGATTGAGCGGATGGGCTTCAGCGGCTACTTCCTGATCGTCTGGGACTTCGTCAAGTACGCCAAGGACGCGGGGATCGCGGTCGGTCCCGGCCGCGGCTCGGCCGCCGGCTCGCTGGTCGCCTACTGCCTGCAGATCACCGACATCGATCCGCTCCGGTACAACCTGCTGTTCGAGCGCTTCCTCAACCCCGAGCGGGTCTCGATGCCCGACATCGACGTCGACTTCTCGGTTCGCGGACGGGAGCGCATGATCCGCTACGTGACCGACAAGTACGGCAAGGACTGCGTGGCGCAGATCGTTACCTTCGGCAAGATGCTCCCCCGCGCCGCAACCCGCGACGCCGCGCGCGTGCTCGGCCACGACTACGCCAGCGGCGACCGCCTGGTGAAGCTGATCCCGGGTCCCGTGATGGGCCGCTCGCCGAGCTTCGAGGAGTGCTTGAAGCCTGGACAGCCGCTGCGGGCGGAGGTCGACAGGGACGCGACCGCCAGGCAGATCATCGATGTCGCCCAAGGGCTCGAGGGGATCGTCCGCAACTCCTCGATCCACGCCGCGGCAGTGGTGATCGCTGACCGGCCGCTGACCGACATCGTCCCGCTCCAGCTCGCCGACGCCGGCGCCGATGAGCGCGGCGAGAAGGTGTTCCGCACGGTCACCCAGTTCTCGATGAAGCCCGTCGAGCAGCTGGGCCTGCTGAAGATGGACTTCCTCGGGCTGCGGAACCTGGACGTGATCGAGGACGCGCTCGACATCATCGAGCGCTCCACCGGTGAGCGGCCCGACATGGAGACGCTCCCGCTCGACGACGCCAGTACCTACGAGATGATGGCGCGTGGCGACTCCGTCGGGGTGTTCCAGTTCGAGTCGGAGGGCATGCGTGAGACGCTCAAGCG
Organism: Solirubrobacteraceae bacterium; assembly: GCA_030038955.1. Taxonomy (GTDB): domain Bacteria; phylum Actinomycetota; class Thermoleophilia; order Solirubrobacterales; family Solirubrobacteraceae; genus Palsa-465. The sequence goes on along the minus strand of JASHQV010000165.1, from coordinate 1,874 downwards.
CGTCCGCCCGTCGGAGCTCGAGCATCTGATTGCGCTGAACGCGCTGTACCGGCCGGGGCCGATGGAGAACATCCCGACCTACACCCGCGCCAAGCACAACCCGGAGTCCGTCACCTACGCTGACGAGCGCCTGAAGCCGATCCTCGAGGCGACCAACGGCGTGATCGTCTACCAGGAGCAGGCGATGCAGATCGCCAAGGAGATCGCGGGCTTCTCCGGTGCCAAGGCGGACGACCTACGCAAGGCAATCGGCAAGAAGAACCGCGAGGCGATGGCCAAGCTCAAGCCGGAGTTCTTCGAGGGCTGCCGCAGATCCGGCACGAGCGAGGCCGTGATCGAGCAGCTGTGGACGACCAACCAGCGCAGCGCCGACTACTCGTTCAACCGCTCGCACTCGGCCTGCTACGCGCTGCTCGCCTATCGCACCGCCTGGCTGAAGGCCAACTATCCGGCCGAGTACATGGCCGCGCTGATCTCCTCGGTGATGGACACCAAGGACAAGGTGCCGTTCTTCGTCGCACAGGCCGAGCAGATGGGCATCCAGATCCTGCCCCCGGACGTAAACCTGTCAGACCACGGGTTCGTCGTCGTCGACGGCAACGTCCGCTTCGGGCTGGTCGCGGTCAAGGGGGTCGGCCACGCCGCCGTCGACGCGATCAAGCAGGCCCGCGAGCAGGACGGTCCGTTCGCCGACCTGTGGGACTTCTGCGCGCGGGTCGACAGCCGCTGCGTCAACCGGAAGGCGATCGAGGCGCTGATCAAGTGCGGCGCGTTCGGCTCGACCGGGGCATCGCGGAAGGGCATGCTGACCGTCCTCGAGCAGGCCCAGGCGGCCGGGCAGAAGGCCCAGCAGGACGCCCAGATCGGGCAGGGATCGATCTTCGACGAGCTCTGCTCCGACGACGGCTCCGGCGGCGCTGGCGCGTCGGCGGCGGGCGGGGTCACGCGCCCGAGCCACGCTCCGATCCCGAGCGGCGAGTTCGAGCGGACCGAGCTGCTCGCGCTCGAGAAGGACTCGATCGGGCTGTTCATCTCGGCCCACCCGCTGAAGCAGGTTGCGGCGGCGATGACGAGCCGGACCGACTGCACGCTTGGGACGATCTCCGAGCGCGTCGACGGCGAGCGGGTCACGGTCGGCGGGATCATCTCCGCGGCTAAGCGCCTGCGCACGAAGAACGGCGACCCGATGATGTTCGCCACGCTCGACGACCTCGAGGGCTCGGTCGAGCTTGTCATCTTCGGGCAGACGCTCGAGCAGTGCGGCGCCGCGCTGGAGCGTGACGCGGTCGTGCTGGTCACGGGACGCGTCGACCACAAGGACGAGGCCCGCACGTGCGTGATCGTGCAGTCGGTCGAGCGCTTCGAGCCGAGCCAGGACGAGCTCGACGCGGCGGAGGCAGAGGCGCGGGCGCAGGCGGCGCGGGCTCCTGCCGCGGCGCTCCGGCTGCGGCTCGACGCCGCCGCCCTGCCGGCCACCGTGATCGACGACCTCAGGGAGCTGCTGGTCAGCTTCCCGGGCGAGTCCGAAGTGGTGATCGAGCTGAGCACCCGGACGGGAGCGAGGCTGCTGCGGCTTGGGTCGGAGTACCGCGTCGAGCGCGGCGCCGGCCTGCACGCAGAGCTTCAGGAGCTGCTCGGCGCGGCGATGCTGGCGCCTGCGGCCGGCGGCGACGGGATCGTCGCCGCCGCTTAGAGCGTGGAACAAAATGACGTGCGATCGAGGCGTTCCAGGACCAAGCTGGGCGCCGCCTGTGGTCGCAGCAGGTATTGAAATACCTGCAAGACCGCAGGTGGTGAGCCAGCGCCGGTCATCGGACGCATCCGGCGCGCGCTCATCTTGAGAGGCGCTCTCAGGGCCTATCTCAGCCGGGCGG
>JASHQV010000164.1 GCA_030038955.1 Solirubrobacteraceae bacterium | reverse complement strand
GGCGAGCGTCGCAGCGACCATCCCGGCGAGCGCCACGAGCAGCGCCAGCACCGAGGAGCGCCGGGAGCGGGTGCGGAGCATCGCCCCGACATTACGTCTAGCGAGCCAAATCACAACTAATTGATACTAATTTGATTCAATTGAGTCATGCGGGCTTGGGCCCGCATGACTTCACTGCCACGACCGCGGCGGCCGCGTACGCCCATTTCCAGCGCGCCGGAAGGCCGCTAACGTTGCGCTCGTGCCACGTGTGCTCGACCTTGAACAGGCGCTTCTGCTGCTCGAGCTCGAGGCCCCCTTCGACCAGCGCGCCGTGCAGCTCGCGCGGCGCCGGATGGCGAAGCGCTGGCACCCGGACATCGCGCCGCCGGGCCGTCAGCACGAGCACCAGCGCCACCTCCAGGCGATCAACGAGGCTGCCGACCAGCTGGAGCGGCTGGCCGAGACCTCCCGTGGTGGACGCGTCTCGCGGAACGCCGTGAAGGTGTCGGCCGCGGCGGCCAGGCGAGCGCGGGAGGAGGAGGGCCGCCGCGCCTACGAGGCCGAGCAGCGGGCGCGCGCCGCAGCGGCCGAGCGCGCCAAGCACGATCCGTTTGGCACGCGCGTGCCGGACCACTCGGTCGTGCACCGCTATGCGCGCTGCCTGTCCTACCCCGAGTGGGGGGTGGGCACGGTCAGCGGCATCTACTTCTCCGGCGATGGCGACGACGTCCAGCAGTGGGCGCGGATCTCGTTCCAGATCGGGGTTCGCACGGTTCCCGCCGGGTCGCTGCAGTTCGTCGACTTCTCGAGGCCCGATGCCGCGGCCGACCGCGTGCAGCGGTTCCTGACCGCCGCCCAGCACGCGCTTGCGGACGGCGATCCGAAGCTGGCCGCGCAGCGACTCGTGTACGCACGCGACGCCGAGCCCACCAACGCCACCGTGCTGCGACTGCTGACGGTGGCCTTCTGGCAGGCGGGCAACCTGCCGGCGGCGGCCCGCAGCGTGCGCGACTGGGCGCGCGTCGATACCGACCGTCCGACGCCGGAGCGGTTCGCGAGCCGCATCTACGAGGAGATGGGCGCGCTCGATCTCGCCGCCGAGGCCGCCGAGCGAGCAACCGAGCGGGCGCCGGCCGAGTCCTCGTCATGGGCACGGCTGGGCCGCTTGCGACTGCGGCTGATGGACCGCCAGGCGGCGATCGATGCGCTCGAGCGGGCACGCATGCTGGGGCCCACCGTCGAGGCGCTGCTCGACCTTGCGCTCTCCTACCACCTGGCGGGCGACGTCGGAGCCGAGGTATCGGCCGCGCAGGCCGCGACCGTGCTCGATCCGCGCTCCCCGGCCGCGTGGTCGGCCTATGCGCACGCGCTGGCGCGCACCGACCGCCCGCGGGAGTGCCTGCTCGCGTGCGAGCGCGCGCTCGGGCTGGGCGAGGATCCCGAGGTGGCTGCGCTATCGGTGCGGATGCGCGCCTCGGTTCCGCCCGAGCTGTCAGCGCGCAGCGCCGCCGCCTGACACTCGGGCGCGCGGCGCAGGGCCTCAGGTGGGGACCGGCTCGTCCACCGGCTCGAGCACGCCCAGCAGCTCGCCCACGCGGCAGACGAGCAGCCGCTCCTCCTCGACCTCGACCCAGGCGCCGGCGGAAGCCGGGAACACGACGTGGTCACCGGCTTCAACCGGCATCCTCACGCCGACGTGGTCCCACCAGTCGAGACCGGGGCCGACGGCGAGCACGATCCCGTGCTGCGGGGGTGGCTCGTCCGAGCCGGGCGGCACCAGCAGCCCCGAGCGCCGCACTCGGTCGGGGTCGAGCTCCTTGATCACCACGCGGTCGAACAGGGGTCGCAACTGCTGACGCATGCGCCGATGCTAACGAGCGTGGCTTTTGTTTCGCGGTCTCCGCAACTGGGTATGTCGCGCCGTGTTCATTTAACGCAAGCGCCTGCACACGATCCTCCGCGGGCGCGACAACTCCCGAGAAGAGGGGTCGCAGATGCATGTGTATCGCTTCGTCCGGGACCGGCTATACGTGGCAATCCTCGGTGGCGTGCTGATCGCGCTTGCGGCGGGAGGCTCCGCCTTCGCGGTCGCCCACCATGCGCGCCGCACCGGTGCCGGGGCGAGATCGCCAGCACGGCAGCGCGCGAAGTCCTCGAGCGGCAAGCTTCCCACGATCACCAAGAAGGTATGGGGCTCTGCGGACGGTCAGACCGTCGACCTGTTCACGCTGCGAAACCAGAAGGGGATGACGGTCAAGATCACCAACTACGGTGGTGTCGTGCAGTCGATCCAGGTTCCAAATCGTCAGGGCAAGCTGACCGATGTGGCGCTTGGCTTCCCGAAGCTCGCCGACTACGTCGACGACTTCACGCAAGGCGCGAACAACACGTCGTGGCCGATCCCGGGCGGGAGCGGGGACACGTATTTCGGTGCGATCATCGGCCGCTACGCAAACCGCATCGCGAACGCCAGCTTTACCTTGAACGGCACCACCTACAAGCTGGATGCGAACAACGGGCCGAACACGCTGCATGGCGGCTACCTCGGTTGGAACACGCATGTGTGGTCGGCCGGGACCTCGGTGACTTCCAGTGGTGCGGCGTTGAAGCTGACCGCGAGCTTCCCGGCCGGCGAAGGCTGTCTGCCCTCGCGGAGCCCGGGCTGCACTGGCTTCCCGGCGCCGGTGGCGGCGACCGTCGTCTACACGCTGACCCCCAGTGACCAGCTGCAGATCTCGTATGCGGCGACGAACGAGTCCACGACCGACGCGACCGTGATCAACCTCACCAACCACACGTACTTCAACCTTGGCGGGCAGGCAAGCGGCTCCGTCTACAACCAGCTGCTGGCGATCAACAGCGACAAGTACATGCCGACGAATGTCAACCAGATCCCGGAGTCACCGTATTTCGTCTCCGTGCACGGGACGCCGTACGACTTCCGGACGATGCACTCGATCGGCAAGTACATCCGCGCGACCAACATGCCCGACGGAACGTCAGGCACGATCCGTCAGCTCCAGTTTGCCCACGGCTATGACAACAACTGGATACTGAACGGCTACGGCTCCTATCGCCTTGTGGCGGTGGCGCAGGACTCCAGCAATGGCGTAACCCTGTGGGAGTACACCGACCAGCCTGGCGTGCAGCTGTACACCGGTAATTTCCTGGTCGGCGACCTGACCGGCACGACCGGAACGGCCTACCGCCAGGGTGACGCGTTCACGCTGGAGACACAGCACTATCCGGACACGCCTCACCACATCGGGCAGGCCGGTTGGCCGTCAGTGGTGCTCGATCCGGGCGCCACGTTCAAGTCCAAGACCGCCTACAAGTTCGGCATCGAGGGGCCGAAGTTCAGCAGCTCGGTTCACTTCAAGTAGCCGGACCTGAGCTCGTCGTGCGGTCGGGCTGCCCGGACAGGGCCACCCGACCGCACGTCATCCTCAGGACACCCGCGATATACAGAGGCGATGTCACTCGGCAGCTCGCTTGCCTCGTTTGCGCTGGTCGCGGGGCTGATCACGATCGTTCCCGGCCTCGACACGGCGATCGTGATCCGCTCCGCGGTCCGCAACGGTCGCGGTCACGGATTTGCGACCGCGCTCGGCGTCAGTTGCGGCGCGCTCACGTGGGGTGCCGGCGCCGCGGTCGGAATCGCGGCGCTGCTGGAGATCTCAGCGGTCGCCTACACCGTCGTCCGCGTTGCCGGCGCGTGCTACATGGTGTGGCTCGGTTCTCGCCTGCTCGTGCTGGCGCTCCGGGCGAAGGCGCAGCGACGGGAGCCATCCGGCTCCGACGGACCCGGCAAACAGCAGCGCAAGCTCTCCCGCTCCTGGGCCAGAGGGTTCACCACCAACCTGCTGAACCCGAAGATCGGCGCCTTCTACGTCGCGGTCATGCCCCAGTTCATCCCGGCACACGCACCTCACCTGGCGGTGGGGCTGCTGCTCGCCGGCGTCCACGACGCGGAGGCGATGTTGTGGTTCAGTGGGATCATCCTCGCCGCTCATTCAGCCCGCCGCGCTTTGGCTCGCCGGAGGACGCAGCGCGCAATCGACGGCATCACCGGATCGGTGTTGATCGGCTTCGGCGTGAAGCTCGGGCTCTGATCACGCTGGCGGGGAAGCGGCAGCCGGGATCGGTAGGCAGGAGTCGCTGGTGAGAGGAACGCGAGCTTGCCGCAAGCGCGGCTGCAACGGCGCTTGCAGCCGCTCGCGACCGCGCTCGTTAGCGTTCGCCCGCGCGCCCGCGCCAATGACCGACTTCCCGCCGCCGACAAGCCGCCGTTCGCACGCGGGCGTGCTCGCCGCGTCGGCGCTCGCCTGCCTGGTGGTGGTCGTCGGCGTGCTCGTGCTGACGGCGACACTGGCGCCGCACGGCGCGTCCGGCGCGAGCCTCCCCTCGCTGCGCCAGCAGCTCGGGGCACAGCAGGTCCGCGAGCGCACGCTGCGGGCAAGCGTCGGCCGCTTGAGCGGTCTGACCGCGACCTTGCAGGGACAGGTCGCGTTCGTGCGCGAGCGCGAGGCAGCTGTGCAAGCGCAGCTTCGTAGCGAGCGCATGCAGCTGGCCGCCACCGCCCGCGCGTTGGTGCGCGAGCGTGCCTGGTTGACCGTGCTGCGCCGGCGCCTGATGGCCGCGCAGGCGCTGCTCGCGCGGCAGCTCGTGAGCGGCTACGAGAACCCGCCGCCGGGACTCGTGCAGGCGGTGCTCGAGGCCCACGGCTTCAACCAGCTGCTCGAGCAGCTGAGCTTCCTCGGCGACGCCGAAGGTGAGCAGCAGCGTCTGATCTCGATCACGCGCAGCGCGCGGGGACGCGCGCTGCGCGCCGCCGCCACGCTCGCACGGCTTGATCTCATCCAGCGTCAGGCGGCGTTCGCTGCGACCCAGCGGGTGCGCGCGCTCGTGGGCATGAACGCGCTGCTGAGCGCGCGCGAGGCGGCGCTCGCGCGCGCTCAGGCGCTGCAGCGCACGGCGCTCGTCGCCGCCAGCGCCCGGGGCCGCACGCTGCAGGGTGACATCGTCCGCTTGCAGGCAGAGCAGACGCCCGCCGCCCCAGCCACCCCGACCGCCAACGGACCGGCACTCGGCCCCTCCGGAGGGTGGGCGATCCCCTACCCGATCGTGCTGTGCGAGTCCGGTGGGCAGAACCTCACGCCGAACAGCGCCGGCGCCTCCGGCTACTACCAGATCCTCGCCTCAACCTGGCGGCTGTACGGCGGCAGCGGCCCGGCGGCGTACCTCGCTAGCAAGGCCGAGCAGGACGCGGTCGCGTCGCGGATCTGGGACGGCGGTCGCGGCGCCTCGGCGTGGGTGTGCGCACAGATGCTCGGCTACGTCCACTAGCCCCGGCCCGCCGTCAGCCTCGTGGATCCTCGATCTCGCAGCGCGGGTCTAAGAGGAGGCCGTCGATAGCCCTCCGATTCGCGCCCGCATGTTCGTGCCGAGGCCGCTGAGGTCTTCCTCTTCCTGCGACCAACGCTTGCACGCGCTGCTGCAGCCGCTCTCTAGCGGTCATAGCGAACTTAAAGCGACCCGCTCTACCGGGCCACATCCGACACCCTCCTTAGCCTTAGATCTGCCATGCGCCTGATCGTCGCCCGCTGCGCCGCCGTCTACTCCGGACGCCTCGACACCGTCCTGCCGGAGGCGCTCAGGCTGATCATGGTCAAGGCCGACGGATCCGTCCTGCTTCATGCCGACGCCGGCGGCTACAAGCCGCTCAACTGGATGACGCCGCCGACCGTGATCGAGGAGCACGGGAGCCCACCCACCCAGATGACCGTGCGCAAGCGGGCCGGGAGGAGCGAGGACCGGCTCGAGATCACGATCCACGAGGTGCTGTCGGACGTCCGCCACGAGATGGCGCCGCCCGACGGTGACGCCGGGCTGGCGAAGGATGGAGCCGAGGCGGATCTGCAGGAGCTGCTGGCCGGGCAGCCGCAGCGATGCGGCGAGGGGTTGCGACTGGTGCGACGCGAGTGGGCGACCGACATCGGCCCGGTCGACCTGATGTGCCGCGGCACAGACGATGAGTGGGTGGCGGTCGAGATCAAGCGGGTCGCCGGGATCGATGCGGTCGAGCAGCTGAGCCGCTACCTCGAGCGGATCCGGATCGACCCGGCGTTCTCCAGCTGTCGTGGCATCCTCGCCGCCCAGGTGGTGAAGCCGCAGGCCCGGGCGCTAGCGGAGTCGCGCCAGATCGCGTGGGTGGAGGTCGACCTGGCGGTGCTGCGAGGCGAACGCGAGCCGGAGCTGCAACTGTTCGCGGCATGAACAGCGACGACGCAGTCCTCACCGAACGGCGCGAGCGCGTGCTCGTGATCACGATCAACCGGCCCGACCAGCGCAACGCGATCAATGCGGCGGTGGCGAATGGGATCGCGGACGCCCTCGATCAGCTGGACGCCAGCGCCGAGCTCGTCGTCGGCGTTCTCACCGGCGCCGGCAAGGGCTTCTGCGCCGGCATGGACCTGAAGGCGTTCGTCGCCGGCGAGCGACCTTGGGTGGGCGACCGGGGGTTTGCCGGGATCACGCAGCGCGCGGCGGACAAGCCGCTGATCGCCGCGATCGAGGGGTTCGCGGTGGCGGGCGGGCTCGAGGTGGCGCTGGCGTGCGATCTGATCGTCGCCGCCGAGGGTGCAAGGCTCGGCATCCCCGAGGTCACGCGATCGCTGGTCGCGGCGGGTGGCGCGCTGCTGCGCCTGCCGCGGGTGCTACCGCGCAACGTCGCCGTCGAGCTGGCGCTGACCGGCCAGCCGATCACCGCCGAGCGAGCCCACGCGCTCGGAATGGTCAACCGCGTGACCGAGCCGGGCTCAGCGCTGAGCGGCGCGCTCGAGCTTGCCGAGCAGATCGCCGCCGGCGGACCGCTGGCGCTGGCGGCGACCAAGCGGATCCTGCGCGAGGCGGTCGATTGGCCCGACAGCGAGTTCTTCCGCCGCCAGGAGGAGCTGTCCGCCCCCGTGTTCGCATCCGAGGACGCGCGCGAGGGCGCCACGGCGTTCGCCGAGCGCCGTCCCCCTGTGTGGCGCGGACGCTGAAGCGCGGCCTCAGCGGAGCCTCGCCAGCGGCCGGCGCTCCGGCGATGTGATCCTGGCCGGTTGGTCGAGCGGCGTCGATTTCCGTAAAGCTGGTGCATCACGTAACCGATCGCGTCAGGAACGCGCCGGGCGCCAGGGACGAGATGCCAGCCGTCGGCGGATCGTGCCGAACAGGACCGGGACCCCGGCGCGATCGCCATGACCCCATCGCCGCCGTCGCACAGCCCCATCGTCCGTCGCACCCGCGACCGTCGCTGGCAGCAAACGGACGCGGCCACGATTGCGGTGCTCGCAGACGTGCGCCCCCTGTCAGGCGCCGAGCGCGAGCCGATCGCGCCGATCGGTGGCTGCGACGGATCGACCGCCGTCCACGGATGACCACCGGCTCACGCCAACGAGACCCGGCCAGCGCGCCACGCGAGGACTCGAAACGCCGCCGGCGACGGGATCGCGTCCCGGGTGGGTTGGGCTTTAGGGGGGTGCCCGACCATCTCGACTACATGACAGCGGGGTGGCGCAGGCGACGGAGCCGGATCACCGGCTTGCCTGAGGCGCAGGCAGGCCGGTCGCGGGGGCTGCGAGACCGGTTTGGGATACGGCCCTACCACCGCAATCCCGCGCACGTGCTGCTGGCCCATCCAGGGGTGGTCGCGACGCTCGTGGTCGCGCTGGCGCTGGTGCTTCGTGCGGTCGAGGTCCAGCAGATGGCGTACACGCCGATTCACGACGCGCGCTCGTACATGATCCTAGGCGGAGACGTCGCGAGCAGCGGCGACTACGCGTCCGACGGCCACGGCGCTGGTGGAACCCGTCGCGGCCCGAGCGCCTACTTCGCGCCCGGCTACCCGTACCTGCTGGGGGCACTCGATGCAGTCACCGGCAACCCGCCGTTGAGCGCCAGCCAGGTGCACGTCGACCGCTTCGCCCAGGCCGTGCTGGGGACGCTGGTGGTCGGCTTCGTCGGCCTGATCGCGCTGGAGCTGTTCGGCGTCGACCTGGCGCTGCTGGCGATGGCGCTGGCGGCGATCTATCCGGCGATGATCGAGCTGTCCTCGGTGCTGGTGGCGGAGACGCTGATGGTCGTGTTCGAGCTGGCGGCCGTGTGGAGCGCGCTGCGGCTGCGGCGCAGCCGCGACCCGCTGCGCTGGGCGGCGGCGGCAGGTGTCTGCGCGGGGCTGGCAACGCTGACCCACGTCAACGCGATCCTGTTGGTGATCCCGCTCGGCGTCGCCGCCGCCGCGACCACGCCGGTGATCGGCCGGCGCCAGATGGGGGGGCCGGCGGTGGTGATCGTCTGCACGCTGCTGACGCTGACCCCGTGGCTGGTGCGCGACGAGCTGGTAATGCACCGGTTCGTGCCGATCACCGACGAGGCAGGGATCACGCTGGCGGGAACCTACAACGCGACCTCGCCACACAGCAACCCGCCCTACCGGTGGCGGTACTTCAGGGAAGTGCCGAGCCTGCAGGGGATCGCCCGGCACGCCTCGCGGATGACCGAGGTCCAGCTCGACGACAAGCTGCAGAGCAGCGCACTGACCTACATCGCCGACCACCCGTCGGCACCGCTCGGAGCCTTCTGGCACAACAGCCTGCGGCTCCTGGAGCTGGCGGGCTCGCACGCGTGGAAGGCATCCGCCGCCTCGATCGGGCTGCCGCTGGAGACGGCGCAGATCGGCGTGATCTGCTTCTGGGTCGTAGGCGGCCTGGCGCTGCTTGGGCTAATCGCGCCACCTGGCCTGAAGGCGCCCGGCTGGCTCTGGCTCGTGCCGGTGCTGATGTGGCTGAGCGCCGCGCTCGTCAACGGCGAGACGCCACGGTTCCGGTCGGCGATCGATCCGTTCTTGATCCTCCTCGCCGCCCGCGGGGTGGCACGAGTGGCGGACTGGATCAGGCCGCGCCCGGTTGCCGCGGCGACCACGGGCGTGGTCACACGTCGCTGGGGCTAAGGGTTCCCGAGGGCCGTAGGACACCGAGGCGGCGGCCCCAAGGCCGCCGCCTCCCTTAGGCGCGCCAACCAGAGCCACCGGTTCCCGACCGCAATGGCAGTCCGGTCCGAGGTGGGCGCGGCTTAGGACCTATCAGAGGGCGGTACGCCAGTCCGGCGTGACCGCCGTTCGGCTGCCGGCGTGACGCGAGCGCAGCTGGTCGTAGTGCTCGAGCGCCTGCCCGGAGCCGACGGCGACGCAGGTCAACGGTGAGTCCGCCCGCAGCACCGGCATCCCGGTCTCGTCCGCGATCAACTCGAGCATCCCGTCGATCAGGGTGCCACCGCCCGCCAGCAGGATCCCGTCGCGCGCGATGTCGCTGGCCAGCTCAGGGGGCGTCTCCTCGAGCGTGTCCCGGATCGCCTGGAGGATCTCGCGCATCGGCAGCTGGACCGCGTCGCGCACCTCGGCTTGGCTCAGCAGCACGGCGGTCGGCAGGCCGGTGATCAGGTGCCGGCCGCGCACCTCGAAGCTCTGCTCCTCGGCGCGCGGCAGCACCGAGCCGATCTCGATCTTGATCGTCTCGGCCGTGCGGGAGCCGACCGCCAGCTTGTGCACGGTGCGGATGTAGTGGGTGATGGCATCGTCGAACTCGTAGCCGCCGACGCGGACCGAGCGAGTGAGGACGATCCCACCCAGCGAGATCACGGCCACCTCGGTAGTGCCGCCGCCAACGTCGACGATCATCCGCCCGACCGGCTCCTCGATCGCCAGCCCCGCCCCGATCGCCGCCGCAATCGGCTCCTCGATCAGGTGGACGCGCCTGGCGCCGGCGGCCAGCGACGCCTCCTCGACCGCTCGCTTCTCCACCTCGGTGACGCCGGAGGGAGCGCACACGATCAGGCGGGGATGGCCGATCCGGCGATCGAGCACCTTGCGGATGAAGTAGCGCAGCATCGACTCGGTCACCTCGAAGTCGGCGATCACCCCGTGCCGCAGCGGTCGCACGGCGGAGATCGTCGCCGGCGTACGGCCGATCATCCGCTCGGCGTCAGCTCCGACCGCGTGCACGTTGCCGGTCTCGGAGTCGTGGGCGACGACCGACGGCTCGGACACGACGATTCCCCGGCCGCCCACGTACACGAGCGTGTTGGCGGTGCCGAGGTCGATCGCCATGTCGTGGGCGCCGATGCTAGGCGTCAAGTGCAGCCGGGAGTTGTCGCGACGCGAGCCGTCTCTTCGGAAGCGGATGCCTACAGGTTGCCAAACGGCGCCAGTGAGCGACATCGTGAGTAAGCGAGTGTTCTAGCTCGAACCAACGGTCAGGCGGCGGCGCGCGAGCGTACGGCCGTGCTTGGCGATCGCCACCTCGTAGTCACCGGGCGCCGGCAGCCCGCCATCGTCGCGTAGCAGCAGCTCGCGGGTGCGGCCGGTCAGCAGCGATAGCCGCCGAGAAGCCAGCACGCTTGTGCCATGGCGCAGTTGCACCGCGACGCCGTGCTGCTCTCCCGCCGAGGCCCGCACCCGCGCGACGATGCCGCCGCGCGTGCGATTGGCGGCCGCCGAGACGACCTCGACCCGCTCGGGACGGGGGTCTGAGGGCGGGATCTTGCCCGGGCCGGTTCGCGAGCAGCGCAGCGTCTTCGCGCTCTCGCCCGAGCGCGCGAGCTCCGGCAGCTTGGGGAACGTCGGCCGGCGAGACGCGAGCGCGCGGAGGTCGATGAAGTCGGTCAGATCGTTGGCGTTGGCGTCGCGTAGGGTCAGCGCCGGCAGGTTCCACTTGCGCTCGACGAACGCGAGGATCGAGGTGTGGTCGTACACGGTGTGGCTGACGTGGTGGCGCTTGGCGTACGGACCGACGACGATCGACGGAACCCGGAAGCCGTACCGGTGGAAGCCGTCGTACTGCAGCTCGCCGGGGGCGACGACGGGAGCGATCGCGTCGGGCGCCAGCGCCACCGGCGGCGGCACGTGGTCGTAGTAGCCGCCGTGCTCGTCGTAGTTGATGATCAGGATCGTCTGCTTCCACTTCGGCGAGTGCCCAACGGCCTCGACCACCTTCCGCAGCAGTGTCTCGCCGACGACGATGTTCTGCGGGTTCTCCTGCGAGGAGGTGCTGAAGTTGGGCTCCAGCAGGCTGAAGCTCGGGAGCTTGCCGTCGGCGGCATCGCTGTAGAACCTGGTGAGCGGCTTGCCGTAGCGCTGCTCGAGGGTGCTGTCGTCGGCGGGGTACAGGTTGGGGGTGGCGTCGCCCGGGTCCGGGTACTGGGCGTAGTAGTCGCGCCAGCTGATGCCGTGGGCGCTCAGCTGCGTGAAGATCGTGCCGTTCGGAGGCTTCGCGACGAACGTCGTGATCTGCTCGGGGGCGCCGAGGTCGTCGGTCATCCCCGATGAGGTCGCCGCGATCAGGTAGCGGCGGTTCGGGTCGGTCTGCCCGAGCAGGCTGCAGAACCAGCGGTCGCCGATCGGGAAGAGGCTTGCCAGGCTGTAGGTGAACGGCAGGTCGCGCGCGTCCCAGTAGCCCATCGACACGGGTCCGCTGGGGGAAGTGACGAAGCCGTTGAGGCGGCCATTCGCGTACTGCTCGTGCGAGGCTTCCCACTCCTGCGTGGGCCGACCCGAGAGCTGGCAGGTGGTGGGCATCCGGAAGGCGCGCAGCGGGCGCCCGTCGGCCTGCGGATTGCTGTTGGCCGGATAGCCGTCGCGGGCGATCCGGAAGCCGTCGCCGCGCGGCCGCTGGCCCGGCAGCCGCCCCAGCATCCCGAGGAAGTTGTCGTACGAGTGGTTCTCCATCATCAGCACGACCACGTGCTCGATCCCAGGCAGCGTGTCGGTGCCGGCTGCGAGCGCCGCGTTCGGCAGCGATCCGGGCAATCGCATCGTCGTGCGTCCGAGCACCCGCAGCGCCTCCGTCTGCGCGGCACTGGGAGCGAGCACGCCGGCGCTCCGCGCGGCCCGGCGACGAGCCGCGCCGGCGATGCCGGGCACGAGCCCGCTTGCCGCCGCCGCACCGATGCCACTGATCAGGAACTCGCGCC
>JASHQV010000163.1 GCA_030038955.1 Solirubrobacteraceae bacterium | reverse complement strand
CGAGGCGACGCTCGCCGCGGCCGGCGCGGCGCCTGACGAGATCGCCTGGATCTCGGTGGACGTCGCCGGCGGCGAGCGCGAGACGCTCGCGCCGCTGCGCGAGGCAGCCACCCACGCCGGCGAGCAGGTGCTCGCCGCCGCCAGCCAGGGACGCGGCGCCGAGGCGCTGCGGGCGCTCGCCGGCTTCCGGCTGCTGTGCGCCCACCGCCACGGTCCCTATGGGGTGGCGAGCTGGAGCGCGCAGATCCAGCGCTGGCTCAGCGCGCTCGACGAGGTGTGCGCGGCCGGCGAGCGCGACTATCCCGGGCGGCCGCTGCTGATCACCGAGAACGACTACGAGCTGCGCCTCCACAACGGCGACACCGGCGTCGTCGTCGATGCCGGCGCGGGCGCACTGGCGGCGGTGTTCGAACGCGACGGGCAGCTGGTCAGCTTCGCTCCCTCACGGCTCGCGGCGGCGCAGACGCTGTACGCGATGACGATCCACAAGAGCCAGGGCTCCCAGTTCGACACCGCCGCCGTGCTGCTGCCCGACGCGGGCTCCCGGATCCTTACCAGAGAGCTGCTCTACACGGCCGTGACTCGCGCCCGCAGGCGGCTGATCCTGGTCGCCGGCGAGGACTCGCTACGCGCCGCGGTGGCGCGGCCAGTCGCCCGCGCCACCGGCCTGCGGGAGCGCCTCTGGCGGGATCTCCCCCCACCGGCGGGCCCGTGAGCATCCGGCTTCGGGGCCTCCCGACCATGACCGCCACCCGGCGATGCGCGGCCTGAAGGTCCCGCCGGTGCACGGGCGTCACTGCATCTGCGACCGCTGCGCGGCCGAGTCGGCTTCCCGGGCGTGAGCGCGGCTCAGGCGCGTTCCACGCGCACGGATGGACCCACCACGTTCTCGAGCGCTGCGGGCCGGACGGGCCACTCGTCGCGCCCGCCCGGCGCCGCCCGGTCATGGATCGCCACTGAACTACTACGTCCCAGGACTTATCGAGTGTCTGCCTGGGTGGCGTGACACTCCCGACCTCCGGGACTGGCCGCCGGCCTGCCCTTGAGCGGCCGGCGCGTGGCGCCGGATGGGCCCCGTGGACCCGTGGTCGAGTGGGCGATCCGCCGGACAGCTCAGGTTAGAGCACTGCGCGCCGGCCGGCGCGCTCGAGCTTGCGGAGGGAGCCGGTCATGCACGGGCGCACCGGGCGGCACCACGCACTTTTGCAGCTCTCGAACTCCGGGTCCGAAACACCTTCTAGCGGTGCGACAGCGGGTCGAAAACCGACGGATAGTCTGGCGATTTTCGACCCGCGCACGGCGACCAGGCCGCGGTCAGTCATCGGGCCGCGCGCGGGCGACCGGCGCGCGCCGAGCGGGCGGAGTCACCGGCTCGCGCCGAGCAGCCAGCCCAGGCGCCCCGGAAGGCTCATCAGCCACGGGAGTCACACGGGTCTCACGCGCCATGCGGACGGTCCGCCAGTGTGCGGGAATTGCCGCGTTCACGAGTAGGATCGCGGCGGCGATGCCCCACGCCAGCTCGGTCCAGCCGTTGGCGGCAGCGAGGCCGAGAACGTTGCCGCCGATCAGCGCGATGATCGCCGCAGCCGCCAGCGCGGCGCCGACGATCAGGCTCATCGTCTTCGATAAGTAATGCTCGGCGGCGCCGAACAGCAGCAATCCGCCGGCAACCGCGGTGAACAGGCCGGTGAACCCGTTGATCCCGAAGATCCCCCACACATGGAGGCCAACCGGCGCACTGCCGTTCGGGAAGTTGCTCCAGTGTGGGTACGTGTGCTGGCGGTAGGTGAAGTACAGCCCCGCGGCCAGCAGGATCGTGCCGATCACCAGCGCCGGGCCGCGCGACAGGCTGACGCGCCTCTCGGTCGCGATCTCGGGTGCGTACGTTGCCGACATATCAGCCTCCTCGTTTGCTGAGCGGCCATCGCCACCACGAGCGCGGGCGAGCGGCCGTGCCATCGGTCTACCCGGGCACGCGCGCGTCCATGCATCACGTCGATGCGCCGCGGGCGCCCATGCATCGCGGGCGCGACGGAACCGTCGCGCCCGCGCACTAACGTTCGAGCCGGATGCGGCTGTTGCCCGAGGAGCCCAACGTACAGCTGCGCGAGCGTGCAGCCGGCGAGCGCGAGGTGGTGCTCGCGTTCCCCTATGACGGCCATCTGGTCGCGGCCGTGAGGACGCTGCCGGGTCGGATGTTCGACTGGGACCGGCGCGAGTGGTCGGCGCCTGCCGACGACTGGGTCGCGCTGAAGCTGCGCGAGATCCTGCGGCACTATCCGGAGCTGACGACCAGCGCCGAGCTCGACGAGTGGCTGCGCGGCGCCGACGATCGGTGGGTCGGGAACGTGCGCACCGCGCGTCACGACGGGCGCGGCTGGTGGGCGCTGCACACGCTGCTCGGCAGGGCGCCGGCGGCACTCACGGCCGCCGGCGCCGTCGAACACGAGGGACGCACGCTGGTGCCGCTGACCGCCGCCGCCGCGGCCGCACTCCAGGAGCTGCAGTCCGCCCGCTTCAACCCGGCCGCGATCCGCTGCCTCGAGCTGGTCGAGCGGGGTGAGCCGGTGCCCCCCGCGCGGCTGATGCTCGAGCGCGGCGTCGCCGGCGAGCGCTTCTCGCTCGAGGTGCTGTGGGATCCCGAGGTGGCGCCCGCCTTCGAGCAGCTGCCTGGCGCCAACCGCAACGAGCTGAAGCTCGATCCATGGGTCGCCGACCAGCTCGACGCGTTCGTCGCCCGCCACCAGGTGCAGGTCGCGCCGGCGGCCGCCGAGGCGCTGACCGAGCTGGTCGCCGAGCACCGCGGCGCGCTCCGGGCGGTGGCCGCCTCGCGGGCCGTGCGCGCCGATCCGATCGCCGAGCTGGCGGGCATGCTCGGGGGACAGCTGGCGCCGTTCCAGTGGGCGGCGGTGCGCTACGCGCTGGCGGCACGGCGCTGCTTCCTGGCTGACGAGCAGGGACTCGGCAAGACCGTCGAGGCGCTTGCCGCGCTCGAGGCCGACGGCGCGTTTCCCGCGATCGTGATCTGCCCGGCGTCGATGAAGCTCGTGTGGGCGCGCGAGACCGCCCGCTGGCTGCCGCACCGGAGCGTGGCCGTGCTCAGCGGCCGCGGCGGCGCGGCGGCGCCGCGGGCCGAGATCACGATCCTCAACTACGAGATCGTCGCCGCCCACCGCGCCGCGCTCAGCCTGCGCCGTCCGCGCGCGCTCGTCGCCGACGAGTCGCACTACTGCAAGAACCCCCACGCGAAGCGCACGCAGGCGGTTCGCCGGCTCGCCGAAGCGGTCGGCGAGGATGGGCTGCGGCTGGCACTCAGCGGCACGCCGGTGCTCAACCACGCGGACGAGTTGATCGCGCAGCTGCGCGTGATCGGCCGGCTGCGGGAGTTCGGATCGGGAGCGAGCTTCAGCCGCATGTTCGAAGGCGAGCACAGCGAGGAGCGGCTCCACTGGCACCTGCGCCGCCACTGCTTCGTGCGGCGGCTGAAGTCGGAGGTGCTGCCGCAGCTGCCGCCCAAGCGCCAGGCGGTGATCCCGGTCGGCTTGACCAACGAGCCGGAGTACCGGCTGGCCGAGGACGACGTGATCGAGTGGCTGCGCACGCAGCCGCTGGACCTCGCCGTGCTGGACGCCAAGATCGCCGCGACGCTGCGGGCCGAGCGGCTCGCGCAGCTGACCGCGCTGCAGCGCCTCGCCGCCCGCGGCAAGCTGGCCGCGGCGCTCGCCTGGATCGACGACTTCCTCGCCTCCGGCGAGCCGCTCGTCGTGTTCGCCCGGCACGTCGAGGTGCAGCGGGCCGTGCTCGAGCGCTTCCCCGGCGCGCTGCACCTGCTTGGCGACGACTCGGTCGTCGCGCGCGAGCGCGCGATCGCTTCCTTCCAGCGGCCCGACGGCCCGCCGCTGATCGTCTGCGCGACGCGCGTCGCCGCCCAGGGGATCACGCTGACGCGCGCCTCCAACGTCTGCTTCCTGGAGCTGGAGTGGACGCCGGCGCTGCTCGACCAGGCCGAGGACCGCTGCCACCGGATCGGCCAGCGTGATGCGGTCAGCGCTTGGTACCTGCTGGCCGCCGACACGATCGACGAGACGATGGCGCGGCTGATCCAGCGCAAGCGGCAGGTGGTGGAGGCGGTCACCGACGGTCGCGCACTGCCGGATCCCGGGCTGGTGGAGGGGGTCGTGCGCGAGCTGCGGGCAGGACGGCCGTTCCGCCACCTGCGGGCAGTCGCCGGCGACCGCGATGCGGATGCTGTCCGCGCCGGCTCGGGATAGACACGGCCACGGGCCGCCGCGCCCGCCAATGGACGCGCGCCTGACACGAGCTGCGCCTGGTACAAGAGGCGCATGAGCGACGATGCGATCGACATCCAGGTGGGCGAGCGCAGGCTGCGGATCACCCACCCCGATCGCGTCTACTTCGCCGCCCGCAAGGAGACCAAGCTCGACCTCGTCAACTACTACCTGAGCGTCGGCGACGGCATCGTCCGGGCGCTGCGCGAGCGCCCGTGCATGCTCCACCGCTTCCCCACCGGCACCGACGGCGAGCGCGTTCACCAGAAGCGGATCCCCCGGGGCGCGCCAAGCTGGCTCGAGACCGTTCAGGTGTACTTCCCGCGGTTCGGACGGACCGCCGACGAGCTCTGCGTGACCGAGCTGGCGAGCGTGATCTGGGCCGTGCAGATGTCGACCGTCGAGTTCCATCCGTGGAACTCCCGCCGGGCCGACGTCGAGAAGCCCGACGAGTGGCGGATCGACATCGACCCGATGCCGAAGTGCCCGTTCGAGCGGGTGCGTCGCGTCGCCGGCGTCGCACGCGAGCTGCTCGACGAGCTCGGAGCCGTCGGCTGGCCGAAGACCTCGGGTGGCCAGGGCATCCACGTGTACGTGCGGATCCCCCCGCGCCACGGGTTCGAGGAGCTGCGCCGGGCCGCGCTCGCGTTCGCCCGCGAAGTGGAGCGGCGCGCCTCCGACGACGCCACCACCACCTGGTGGCGCCGAGACCGCGACCCGACGAAGGTGTTCGTCGACTACAACCAGAACGCACGCGACCACACGATCGCCAGCGCCTACTCGGTCCGCGGGGTTCCCGACGCACGCGTGTCCACACCGGTCGCCTGGGACGAGCTCGACGACCTCGAGCCGGCGGACTTGACGCTCGCCACCGTTCCCGAGCGGTTCGCCCGGCTCGGCGATCTGCACGCGGGCATCGACGAGCATCCGTTCGCGCTCGAGCCGCTGCTCGAGTGGGCGGAACGCGATGCCGATGTCGATCCGCCGCCGTCGGGTTAGCCTTCAAGCGTCGATGTCGCCCGAGCCCGTCAAGCGTCCCGTGATCACGATCTCGGCTCCGTACGGAGCCGGTGGCAGTCACGTCGGGCCGCGACTGGCCGAGCGGCTCGGCGTCCCGTTCGTCGACCGGGCGATCCCGGTAAGCGTCTCCCGCCAGCTCGACATCCCCGTCGACGAGGCGATCCGCCACGAGGACCTGCCGCGCGACACGCTCACCCGCTGGGCCAGCTACTTCGCCCCTGCCGTCGGGCTGTTCGGCGGCGCGTCGCTCGGTGCCGAGGCGCCGCGTGAGGAGCAGGAGTTCCGCGTCGCCACCGAGCAGGCATTGCACGAGCACGCCGCCGCCGGCGCCGTGATCCTCGGGCGCGCCGGTGCGATCGTGCTGCGCGATCTGCCGTCGGCGCTGCACGTGCGCCTCGACGGACCGGCGGAGCGACGCGTCGCGCAGGCGATGCGGATCCGCAGCGTCGATCGCGACACGGCGGAGCGGGAGCTGCGAGCCTCGGACCTTGCGCGAGAGACGTACGTCCGCTCGTGGTACCGGGCCGACCCCGCCGACCCGGCGCACTACCACCTGGTGATCGACTCGACCGAGCTGTCGCTGGACTGCTGCGTCGAGCTGATCGTGCTCGCCGCCACCACGCCGCGTCCGTCCGGCGCCCGGCCTACCAGCGCGACGGCACCCGAGATGGGGCCCACGAGCGCGCCAGCGCCCGGCGCGGCGCCTACCAGCGGTCCCGGTGTACCACCTCCGCAAACGGGCGGCGTCCCGGATTCCGGATCGGCTTGAGCGGGCGGTCGGCCGGGTAGCCAAGGTCGATCAGCAGCGCCACCCGCTTGCCCTCGGGCAGACCCAGGACCTGACGCGCCAGCGCCTGGTCCGCGACCGCCGAGTGACCGCTGCCGACGCCGCCGTCGGCCGCCGCGATCATCATCCCCATCGACGCCTGCCCAAGGTCGTACTGCTGCCTCTCGCGAACTTTCTGATCGTCGCTGTCATCCACGACCAGCGCCACCGTCGCCGCCGAGTCGGCTACGTGCGCGCCACCGCGCCACACTTTCGAAAGCTCTCGCAGCTGCTCGCGATCGGTGACGACGACGAAGTCCCACGGCTGCCAGTTGCGCGATGACGGTGCCCGGCGGCCCGCCTCCAGGATCTGCTGCAGCATCTCCTCGGGGATCTGGCGGCTGGCGAACTGGCGGACGTTGCGGCGCGAGGTGATCGCATCCCAGGTTTCCATGCGCAGCTCCTTTCTGCTGCCGGATGCCACCGGCGTCCGGCGATCTCAGTGATGTTCGCGCGCGCCGTCGCGGCTGGCAACCGACGCGATCACCGAACCGATCGATACAGCCCGCTGGCGCGCACGAACAGGATCCCGGGCGCAGGCACCTCGGGCATGGAGATCTCCGGCACGGGCATCTAACAGCTCGGTGGCCGGTGGACCGCCGCCAGCCGGAGATCGGCGAGCGCGCCTGTTAGGCGAGCAGTCACGGGCCCGGGGTCGCGCGGCGCCTGGCCCTCCAGATGCGCGGGCTCGATCCCACCGAGCGCGCCCGTAACGAACAGCTCGTCGGCGCGCTCGAGCCGGCCCAGGCCGAGCGGCTCGACCACGGCGGCCAGCCCGAGCACCGACGCCAGCTCGAGCACACGGGCGCGGGTCACGCCCGGAAGGATGCGCCCGTCGGCGGGGGGCGTCAGCAGTCGCCCCCCCGGATCGACGCAGAATACGCTCGCGCGCGCCGCCTCGAGCACGCGACCGTCGAGGTCGCACAGCAGCGGCTCGCCGTCGTCTCCGAGCGACGCCAGCAGCCGCCGGTCGGCCCACTTGTGGTCGCCGAGCCCGCCGGGAACGGTGCGGGGCACGAGGCGCACCGGCGTCGCGCGCGCAGTCAGCGCGGTCACCTCCAGCTCGATCGCAAGCCGCCCGCGTCCCGGTCGGACCGTCACCCGCAGGCGAGCGCGGTCCGCGGTGCCAGCGGCGGCGCGCAACTCGCCCATGAGCTCTGGCGGTAGCGAGCGCCCGTACAGGTCACGGACGCTGCGGCGCAGGCGCGCGAGGTGGCGATCGAGCGCCACTGGCGTGCCTCCGGCGACGAGCAGCGTTTCGAACACGCCCGCCGCCGGGTCTGGCCGGGGAACCGGTTGCGGCGCGACGCGCAGCGGTCGCGGCGCGCCCGCGCCGTGGCCGTCCAGGACGAGCGTCGCCCCGATCGCGTCGAGCAGCGGCCGCGCCTTGACGACGCACTCGCGCGCTTCGTCGTGCGGGTCCGAGTCGGCGACGATCCCGCCGCCGACGCCGAGCAGCGCGCGCTTGCCGCACAGCTCAAACGTGCGGATCGCAACGCTCAGCTCCAGCCCCGCAACGGGGCTAGCGAACCCGATCGCTCCGGTGTAGACGCCCCGCGCGCTGCTCTCGAGCTCGGCGATCACGTTCAGCGCCGCGACCTTCGGCGCACCGGTCACCGATCCCGGTGGAAACGCGGCGCGGACGAGTGCGCCATCGTCGACATCGTCGGCCAGCAGGCCGCTGACCTCGGAGACGAGGTGCCAGACGCCGGCGTGTGGTCGCGCTTGCGCGAGTGCCTCGACCGCGATCGAGCCCGGCACGCACACCCGTCCGAGATCGTTGCGCACGAGGTCGACGATCATCACGTTCTCGGCACGGTCCTTGGCCGATGCCAGCAGGCCTGCGCGCTCGCCGGCGGCACGAGTCCCCTTGATCGGTGCGCTGCGCACCCGCCGGCCGCGACGCTCCAGGAAGAGCTCCGGCGAGAGGCTTGCGATTGCCCCCCATGGCCCCGACAGAAACGCGGCACGGTCGGGACGAAGCGCCGCCGCAGCGGTGACGAACAGGTCGATCGCGGCCCCGCGCAGGCGCGACTCGAGGCGGGCGCAGACGTTCGCCTGGAACAGGTCGCCGGCGTGGATCCGGCGCCGGCAGGCGGCGACTGCCAGCTCGTGTCCGGCGGGACCCGGCGTCGCCCGCCACGGCGCTGTCGCGAATGGGCGCCGTCGCGGCGGCTGCGCTGCCCGAGCGTCGAGCGCGCGCAGGCGATCACTGAGGTCAGCCGCGCGGGCGTCCGTCCACAGCGCTTCGAACCACCAGCGTCCGTGGCCGTCGCACCGGACGAGGTGGTCGTAGAACGCCAGCTCGGTCGGCGCCAGCCCGCCACCGCCCGGGGGGCTGGCGCCGACCGGCTCGAGCTGCCGGCCCAGCTCATAGCCGAGGTACCCGAACCACCCGCCCGCGACCGCCCCGTCGCCGGCACCTCGAGCGACACGCGGCTGCGTGGCCAGCAGGGTGAATGGATCGGCGTCGGCGTCGGCGACAGCGATCGGCTCGGAGCCGATCAGCGCGCCGCCGCCCGCCCAGCAGCCGATCAGCGCGAAAGGTCGCGCATCGTCGCGCACGAGCAGCGCGGCACGCTCGGGCGTGAGCGTCCACGAGAGCGGCACCCGCACGACGGTGGCAGCCGCGAGGACGGGCGCCGGCGGGGCGGGTGTCCCTGGAGCGGGCATCGTTGGGGAGCTGGCGCCAGCGGGCTTCTTGGCGGCGATAGCGTAGGCGAGCGCTGGCGGGGGGACGGCATCGGCTGACGTACGCACAGCGCCCAGATCCTAGTGTCGTGAGTCGTTCGGCAAAGCGATTGCGCAAAGGCAGGACAAGGCCCGCTCGATCGGAGTACACGATTGACCGGCAGCCCGAAGGCGTGAGACCACCCCGAAGCGATGACGATCACACGGCTGTCCGCCGTGTTCAATGCGATTGGCCGCCGGCTGTGCCAGGTCCCCATCCGCCTGGACGCGCTGGTGGAGGCGCTGGCGGGCCGGGATTAGGCTGGTGCGCTGGCGCGGCGGCGATGTCCGCAGGCCCCGGGCCGGGAGTAGGCTGGCGCGCTGGCGCGGCGGCGATGTCCGCGGGCCCCGGGCTGGTGGGCTGGTGCGTCGCCGGTGTGGCGGCGGGCTGCGGTGCCGGTCCGCCGGCGGGCTCTCGGGCTACCCCGACGGTGGCTGGCTGCGATGCGGCTGCGCCGGAAGCAGCTCGGAATCCCCCGACGCCAGCGGGCTCCGCCGCCGGTTCGCCGGCAGCCTGTGGGGCTGGGCCGGGGGTAGCGGGCTGAGCGGTCCCCGCCACCGCGATCCCCGGGCTCGGGCTGCTGACCGGAGGTGACGCGCGCCGGGCCTCCGACTCGCTCGACACGAGCCCGCCAGCATGACGGTTCAGCAGCGCCCGTGCCTCCTCCGCCTGATCGAGGTGCCGGATCGCCGCGGCCAGGTGCCGGCGTGCCTCCCCGATCTCGCGGGCGTAGACCAGCGCCGCCTCCTCGGCGCTCTGCACGGCGGCCGCGACCAGCCGCACATCTCGGGTGCTGGGGGCGCCGCGGGACGTCTCTGGTGACACGCGCATATCGTGACCGTCGGGGCGGACGGCGCCACTCGCCGGCCCCCCTGGAGCCTCGGAGGCAGCCCGGTTCGCACTCGTCGGCCCAGCTGCGTGCGCAACGCCTCCGCCGGCGGAGGCGCCGGCCTCGGTGTTGGCTTGACCGGGGGCGTCGGCTGGGGCTTCGCCATCGACTTCGAGTGGGACTTCGCCATCGACTTCGGGTGGGGGTTGATCATCGGCTCCGGGTGGGACCTGGCCGTGGACGGCGTCCGACGCTGCCGGCTGCTGGCGCTCCGGCGCGCCGGCCGGGTAAGCCGTCGGCGACGAGGGTGATGGCGCCGCCCACGGCGGCTCGTCGCCGGCATCTGGCGCCCGCGAGCGGAGGACCGCGGTCGCCGGTCCAGCGCCCGTGGACAGCGAGGCGACGCTAATCGCTCCGCGCACGCGCTCGCGATCGCCTCCGGCAGCTGTCGCCCGAGCCACAGCGATGGCAACCTCCGCCCGGACAGCGTCAGCTTCGACCTTCTCAGCCTCAGACTCAGACTCAGACTCAGAGTCAGCATCGACCTGAAGCTCAGACCCATGGACGCTTGCGGTCTCCTCCCGGATCGGCACACCCAGGCCTGCAGGCTCATCCTCCTTCGTGAGCCGATCCGCCGCAATCAGCTCATCCTCCTTGACGAACGCGTCATCCACCGGGACGGATGCGAGCACATCCGCCGCGGGCTCCTCATCCATCGCCGGCTCCTCGTCCATCGCCGGCTCCTCCCCCATCGCCGAGTCCTCTCCGGCGGATGCTGACACGAGCTCAAGCGTGCGCGCCGGCTCGGGTGCGCGCACCGGCCCAGGCGTGCGCACCGGCTGCGGCGCCGCGTCCCCCGGCTCCGTCACCCGCGCGGCGCCGGCTTCGAAGTCCCTGCTGCGGATCAGCACCAGGGTCAGCGCGGCAGCGGTGAGCGTGACGATCGCGCCGACCAGGAACACCTCGTTGAGCCCGAACGCGAACCCCGCCCGGAGCGCATGGATCGCCGGCGGTCGAGCGGCTGCGGGCAGCGCCTTCAATCCCTGCCTGGCCCCGTCGCCGCTGGCCACGCTGGCTGCTAGGGCGTGCGCCTGGGAGGAGTTGATCTGCGCGGCGTGCGCAAGCGTGCCCTCGATATGCGTTCGCACCACGTGCGTGAAGATCGCCCCGAGGCCGGCGATGCCGGTGGCAATGCCGACCTGGCGGAACGTCGAGTTGATCCCGGACGCCATGCCGGCACGGTCCGGCTTGACGACCCCGATCGCAGTCGACGCGAGCGGAGGGTTGATCAGCCCCGTCCCGGCACCGGTGAGGATGAACCCGGGGATCAGATGGGTCCAGGCGCTGCCGGCGGTGACCCCGCGCATCAGCAGCAGCCCGACGCCGACCAGCACGAGCCCGGGCGCGATCAGCAGCCGGATCGGTACGTGCGCGGTGAGCCGACCGGCCAGCGTCGACGTCAGCAGGATCCCACCCGACAGGGTGAGAAAGCGTATCCCGGTTCCGAGCGCCGAGAACCCGAGGATGTCCTGGAGGTAGAGCGTCAGATAGAGGAACAGCGCGAACAGCCCGCCGGAAAGCGCGAACGCAGCCACCAAGCCGCCGGTGAACGTTGGCTTGCGGAACAGGCTCAGGTCGAACATCGCCCGCTCGCCCAGTAGGCGCTCGGCGACCACGAACACGATCAGCAGCGCGCCCGCGCCGATCAGGCAGCCGAGGATCAGGTGCGAAGACCAGCCCGTGGTGTCTCCCTTGATCAGCGCGTACACGAGCGCGGCCAGCGCGCCGCTGAAGCTCACCACTCCGATCGGGTCGAGCGGATGGGCATGGGACATCTTCGATTCGTCCACCCGGAGGAGGCTGATCGCCACCGCACACACTCCGATCGGCACGTTGACGAGGAAGATCCAGCGCCACGACAGGCCGGTGGTGAGGCCACCGCCGATGACCGGTCCGATCGCCACGGCGAGCCCGGTGATCGCGCCCCAGACGCCGAATGCCACGCCGCGCTCGCGACCCCGGAACGAGTGTCCCAGCAGCGCCAGCGAGGTGGAGAACATGGCCGAGCCGCCGAGCCCCTGCGCGCCGCGGGCGAGGTTCAGCCACAGTGGTGACTGGGCGAGGCCAGAGGCAAGCGAGCTGACGCTGAACACGACCAGCCCGACCACGAAGATGCGGCGGCGGCCCCACAGGTCGGCCATCGAGCCGGTGGTCAGCAGCAGCGCCGCGAGCATCAGCGAGTAGGCGTCGATCACCCACTGGAGGTCGCTGAAGCTGGCTTTCAGCGACGACTGAATCGAGGGCAGCGCGACGTTCACGATCGTGACGTCCAGGAGCAGCATGAAGGTGCCCACGCAGACGGCGATCAAGGTCCACCACTTGCGGTCCATCAGGCGCCAAGGCTACCTGTAGGGGTCGATGGCTAAATCTCGACGTGGATTGCGAATGCAGCGGAGAACGAGCCGCCGGGCTCGACTAGGCGCAGCCGGTCGCCGCTGCGGAGCGCGTCAATCGGCGCCGTCATCGGTTCGATCGCGATCAGCTGCGAGTCCTCGGGCGCATACACCTGCGCCACCGGGAAGCCCTCCGAGTAGCGCACCTCGACGCGGCGACGAGAGTCGGCGACAGCGAAGCGGGGCGGCTCGCCATACAGCAGATCGAAGCTGTCGTCGAACGTCCGCCCGCCGAGGCGACCAGACAGCTCCCCCGCGGGCAGGTCCTGGTGACGGCCGTTGGGGATCCCGCGGTCGTCGAGAATCGCACGGCGCCGGACCGGAAGCTCGATCTCCCAGTCGCGGCGATCGGAGCCGGGCAGTGCGATGTACGGGTGGAAGCCGAAGGCGATCGGAACTGGCGTGCTCGAGCTCGGCGTAACGGTCAAGCTAACGGTGAGTGTTTGGGCATCGAGCTCGATCGTGTAGCGCAGCCGATGCGGGAACGGGAACACCTCGAGCAGCTCCGGATCGGCGCCGTAGTCGAGCACCGCCTCGGCGCGCGCCACCGCCGGGTCGCTGCCGCCGCCGTCGGCGACCAGCCGCCACTGCCGGCAGGCCGCCATCGCTCCGTGGATCGGCAGCCCGGTGGCGGCGTCGGACTTCAGCAGCGGCGAGCGCTCGAGCTCGACGCGCCTGCCGCCGAGCTCGTAGTCCCAGGCGCTCAAGCGGTTGGCCCACGGGTACAGCAGCGGTATCCCGAACGTGGACTGCCGCTCGGCGTACGCGTCGGGACCGCCGCGAGTCCCCAGCAGCTCCTCGCCGTCGTGTCGCAGGGAGCTGCCGACCATCCCGAGCTCGACGAGGAACGTCGCCTGGAGCGCGCCGCCGCCAATCAGCGTGACCGCCCGCCGGCCGTCAAGCTCGCCGGTGAGGACGCGCGCGGGCTCGCTCATTGCGTCCGCAGTCTGTCATGCCCCGCCGTCTCATCGATCTCGCCGGCCACGAAGCTGACATCATCGAGCCGGTTGAGCCTGACCAACGAAGAGAACATCGCCTACCCGGCCGCGGGTCCGCTGCCAGGTCGCCACCGCGAGGAACCGCTTCCTCCCTACGTCGTGGTCCTGTTCGGGGCCACCGGCGACCTCGCCAAGCGCAAGCTGCTGCCCGGGCTGGCGCGGCTGCTGGAATCGCACCTGTCGCCCGAGCTGCGCGTGGTCGGAACGTCGCTGGACGACAGGGACGACGAGTCGTTCCGCGCGTTCGCCCGCGAGGCGATCGACGAGTACGCGCCGGGCAAGCTGAGCGAGGAGCAGGTGGCCGAGTTCGTTGGTCGGCTGCAGTACGTTCGCCAGCTGGACGGGCCCGGCGGCCTGGCCGCCGCCGTCGGGCGCGCCGAGCTGGAGCTGGGCGGCGACGACGTCTGGCGCCTGCACTATCTGAGCGTGCCGCCGAACGCCGCCCTGCCGGTGGTCGAGACGCTCGACCAGGCCGGCCTCGTGGAGCGCTCGCGGGTGATCCTGGAGAAGCCGTTCGGCCGTGACCTCGACAGCGCGATCACGCTCAACAATCGGCTCCACGAGACCTTTCGCGAGGAGCAGATCTTCCGCATCGACCACTTCCTCGGCAAGGAGCCGGCGCTAAACATCCTCGCCTTCCGCTTCGCCAACGGCCTGTTCGAGCCGATCTGGAGCCGCAACTTCATCGATCACGTGCAGATCGACATCCCCGAGACGCTGGGGCTGGAGACGCGAGTCGACTTCTACGAGTCGACCGGCGCCTTCCGGGACATGGTGATCACCCACCTCCTCCAGGTGCTGGCGTTCATCGCGATCGAGCCGCCGACCGCGCTCGAGCCGTTCGCGATCAGCGAGGAGAAGAACAAGGTGTTCCGCTCGCTGCAGCCGATCGACCCCGGCAACGTCGTGCGCGGCCAATATCAGGGCTACCGGGAGGAGCCTGGCGTCGACCCCCACTCCGACACCGAGACGTTCATCGCGCTGAAGTGCGAGGTCGACAACTGGCGCTGGGCCGGCGTCCCCTTCTACCTGCGCACCGGCAAGCGGATGGCCGAGGGTCAGCGGATCGTCTCGATCGCCTTTCGAGAGGCGCCGCGGAGCATGTTCCCGTCGGGCTCCGGGCTCGGCACGGCCGGGCCGGACCACCTCACCTTCGACCTCGCGGACGCCTCGCGGATCTCGCTGTCGTTCTACGGCAAGCGACCGGGGCCGGGGATGCGGCTGGAGAAGCTGAGCATGCAGTTCGCCACCAGCGAGACCGAGGAGGCGGGCGACGTCCTCGAGGCCTACGAGCGGCTGCTGCTGGACGCGATGCGCGGCGATCACACGCTGTTCACGACCGCCCAGGGGATCGAGAGCCTGTGGGAGCGCTCGGCGCCGCTGCTCGAGGATCCCCCGGCCGTCAGGCAGTACCAGCCGGGATCGTGGGGGCCGAACGCGATCCACCAGCTGATCGCCCCCAACGCCTGGCGGCTGCCGTTCGAGCGCGGCTGGCGAACCGGCGGCCACTGATTCAGCGGCCACGGGCTCAGCGGCCACGGGCTCAGCGGCCACAGGCTCAGCGGCCACAGGCTCAAGGCCGTTGATTGAAGGCCACTGATTCAGGGCTGCTGAGCGCCCGGGCTCCCGTAGGCTTGCGGAGTGACGATGGCAGCAACCCCGCCGGTGGGGACGATCGCCCTGCTGTTCACTGACATCGAGGGCTCGACCGAGCTGGCCAGACAGGTAGGCCCGCGCTGGCCAGAGGTGCTCGGTGAGCATCACCGGCTGATCGGTGGGGCGATCGAGGCGGAGGGCGGCTGGGTGGACGGGACCGAAGGCGACGCCTTCTTCACCACCTTCAGCGACCCGGCCGCCGCGGCGCGGGCAGCGGTCGACGCGTTGCGGGCGGTTCGCGACCACGCGTGGCCCTCCGAGGTCGGCGGGCTGAAGGTGCGCATGGGGCTACACGTCGGCTATGTCGAGCGCAATCCGCTCGGATACGTGGGGCTGGAGGTGCATCGCGCCGCACGGATCGCCGGCGCTGCGCACGGCGGCCAGCTGCTGCTGAGCGCCGCCGCCCGCCAGCTGCTGGCCGAATCGCTACCGGCTGACTCGCTCGGCACGCACCGGCTCAAGGACTTTCCCCAGCCCGAGCATCTGTACTGCGCGGTGATCGACGGCCGCGGCGCCAGCGCCTTCCCGCCCCCGCGCGTGGAGACAGCCCGGCCCAACAACCTTCCGGCCGGCGTCCAAGTGCTGGTCGGACGCGACGCCGAGCTGCAGCAGCTGACCGAAGCCCTCAGCGGGCAGCGCGAGCGACTGGTCACGTTGACCGGACGCAGCGGCGCCGGCAAGACGACGCTCGCGCTCGCGGCCTCCCATCAGCTGCTGGACAGCTTCGAGGGCGGCGTGTGGCTGGTCGACCTCGCCGCACTCCGCGATCCGTCGGAGGTGCTCCCCGCGATCGCCACCGCCGTCGGCGCGCGCGTGGAGACGCAGAGCTCGGCCGCCGAGGCGGTCACCGCGCTGCTGCGAGGACACGGCCGAACATTGCTGTACCTGGACAACCTCGACCATCTGCTTGCGGCGGCGCCGGACCTGAGCCCGCTGCTGGAGTCACTACCCGACCTGCAGATCCTGGCCACCTCCCAGTCGCCGCTGCGGATCGCCGATGAGCTCTGCCTGCCACTGGACTCGCTGGACGACGAAGCGGCGCTGGCGCTGATCGAGCGCGTCGCCCGACGGCGCAACCCGTCGATCCGGATCGACGAGCGAAACCGCGCCGCTCTCGTCGAGCTTGTCCATCTGCTCGACGGCCTGCCCCTGGCGCTCGAGCTGGCCGCCGCGCGCCTCGCGCTGCTCTCCCCGCAGCAGCTCCTCGACCGGCTGCACAGCTCGGCCGACATGCTCAGGGACGACCGATCGGATCGCCCGGAGCGCCATCGATCGCTGCAGGCCACCGTGGACTGGAGCCTCGCGCTGCTCGATTCGGACGCGCGCAATCTGTTCACGCGCCTGGGTGCGTTCGCCGGCCCAGTCGAGGTGGAGGAGCTGGAGGCGGTCTGCGGACGCGACGGTGTGGACGTACTGGAGGCGCTGTTTCGCCTGCTCGAGGTCGCGCTGGTGCGGCGGTTTGAGTCGGGCGACGGGCGCATCCGCTTCGGCCTGCCCGAAGGGTTGCGCCAGATCGCCTCGCGGCAGCTCGACGCCTCCCTCGACGGCGAAGCGCGGCGGCGGGCCCACGCAAAGCGGCAGCTGGAAATCATCTGGCCCGCCCGATGGATTTTCACCACACGGGCGAAATATCGGGCCGCCGTGGACGCCACCCCCGAGCGAGCGGCTGCAATGCGCTGGGCGAGGACAATCGGTGACCCGATCTTCCGTCCGATCGCCGCGGCGCACGCCAATCTCAGTGCCGATCGCGGTTACATCCGCGACGCCCTGATGACTGCAGAGCTGTTGATGGCTGCGCCCAGCGAGGATCCTGAGCAGCTATCGCTCGAGCTGATGGCGCTGGGCTGGGCTTGTTTCGGCGCTGGCAGGATCGACGAGGCCCTCAAGGCCACAAACCAGGCAGTTGAGGTGGCGCCTGGCGACCACGCCCGCTCGTACGCGCTGCTAATCCGCGGCACGTTGCACGTGATCAGAGCCGGCGATCTCGTACAAGGCGCACAGGACACCGACGAAGGTGTGCGGCTGGCAGATCCCGACGACGAGGCATACCTGACGGGAGCGCTATGTCTGAACTCGCAGGCTCATCTCGCCCGAGGTGACTTCGATCGTGCCAACCGGCTGCTCGAGCAAGCCGAGCGACTCGCCGAGCGCTGCGACGCCGATTTCATCTGGCGTAAGTACACGCTGCGCGGGGACATGGCCGCGATGCACGGCCGCTTCGGCGAAGCCCTCAACTACTACGCCCTCTCCCTGGAGGAGGCGGAGAGGCGCAGCAATGCCCTGCAGATCCTGTTCGACTTGATGGGTACCGCGCTCGCCCTCGCCGCCTCAAACCAGGACGCGGAGGCGATGGAGGTGCTGGGGATCGCCGAGCAGCACGCCGCCGAGATCGGGGGTCGCGCTGGCGCCGCGTTCCACATGTTGAGCGGAGAGCCGCTCGAGCGCGCCGAGCAGAGACTCGGACCCGCCGGGGTAACGGAGGCAAAACGGCGAGCCGAGCTCGTCCCCGCCTCCCGGCGCGTCACCCACACGTGTGAGCTGTGCCGCGCCGGCGTCACGAGCGGCTGACCGACCGACGTCAGCGCTGCCCGATCGTCATGGGCCGCGGACTTTGCGCGAGCTGTGGATGTAAGCGTCGCTATAGCGCGCTTCGCATCCACCGATCCCCGGAATCGAGCAGCCCTACCCGGCGAGCACGGCGCCGAGCTCGGCGATCGCGCGCTCCAGTTGCACGTCGCTCAGGTAAGGCGCCGGCCCGAGCCGCAGGAACGGCCCGCGGCTGTCGGTGTGGACGCCGCGAGCGAGCAACTCCTGGGAGGCCGCCGCAGCACGCTCGCAGCGCAGCGCGAGGAAGCCGCCGAAGCGGTCGAGCGGGGTGTCGCGATCGCGCGTGATCACCTGGTCGCGCAACCCGAGCGCATCGAACGCCTCGGCGAGGATCGCAAGCTGTGCCTGATAGGACTCGCGCAGGACCTCGGGGGTGAGCCCGTGCTCGGCGAAGAAATCCAGCACCTGCGCGGCCCGGTAGTGGCTGACAGGGTCGTACGTGGCCCCGGCAAACGCCGCGGCGCCTGACGGAAACGGAATGCGGGCGTCACCGCCCGCATCCACGGACAGGAGCGCAAACTCGGCGTACCAACCGGTCACCACCGGCCTCCACTCGCAAGCGTGCACGGGCACGCGCAGGAAGCAGTTGCCCTCCCCCAGCTGCAGGTACTTGTAGCCGCCACCGACGACCCAGGCGTTCGGCGGCGCCGCGAACGGCACCGCCCCAAGCGCGTGGTAGGCGTCGATCAGGAGCTCGGCGG
Source organism: Solirubrobacteraceae bacterium (assembly GCA_030038955.1). Taxonomy (GTDB): domain Bacteria; phylum Actinomycetota; class Thermoleophilia; order Solirubrobacterales; family Solirubrobacteraceae; genus Palsa-465. The sequence goes on along the minus strand of JASHQV010000163.1, from coordinate 4,132 downwards.
CGCCGGCCGCGCGGGCCAGCTCGTCGAGGCCGGGAACGATCCGCGAGTCCTCGAACAGGACCGCCGAGACGAGCACGGCGGCGGTGTTCGCGTCGACCGCGGCGGCGAGCCGCTCGGCCAGGTCGTCAACCGGGCGGGCCGGCACCCTCACCACCTCGAGGCCCTCCTCGGCGAGGCGGCCGAGCTGACGGCGCAGCGTGTGAAACTCGCCGTCGGTGGTGACGAGCCGCGGGCGCCTGCGCAGCGGCAGCGCCGAGAGGAAGCGCACGACCAGCTCGTGCGTGCTCGCCCCCAGCGCGATCGCCGCGCCGGGATCGCCGATCAGCGCCGCGTACGCCCGGCGGAGGCGGTCGGCCTTGGCGAACGCCCGCGGCCACTTGCCGTCCACGAGCGCGGCTGCATCGTCGAACGCCTCGGCGACTCCGCGCATCGCCACGTCTGGCCAGGCCTGGTGCGAGTGTCCGGTCAGCAGCAGTCGCTCGCTGACGTGGAAGCGCGTGTAGTGCTGGGCCAGGCCAGGGATCACAGCTCTGTGCGCACGGCCCACAGGTCGGGGAAGGCCGGTGACAGCAGCGTCGAGGCGAGGTAGCGCGCGCCGGACGAGCCGCCGGTGCCGGTACGGTCGCCGATCGTCCGCTTGACCATCTGCACGTGGCGGTAGCGCCACTCCATCAGGCCCTCGTCGAGATCGACCATCCGCTCGCACATCTGCGCGGCGTCGCCGTCGTCGCGATAGGCGGCGAGAATCGCGCGCTGGACTTCGGGATCGGGTTCGAGTGGCTGCGTGACGTCTCGCTCCAACGCCCGGGCGGGAACCGGGTAGCCGTGACTCGCGAGGTAGCGCAGCAGCGAGTCGTACAGCGACGCCCGCTTGAGCGCCGCGTCGATGCGGGTGCGGGCCGGAGATGCCTCGGGATAGGCGCGCAGCATCGCCGGGTCGCGGCGGCCGAGGACCGCCTCCAGCTCGCGGAACTGGGCCGACTGGAAGCCGCTGGCCGCCTCCAGGTGACCGCGGAATGAGAGGAACTGGCTGGGGTTCATCGTCTCCAGCACGTCGATCTGGGCGACCACGGTCTTGAGGATCGTCAGCATCCGCCTGGCGGTGTGCACGGCGTGCGGCGCGTCGCCCGCCTCGAGCCGGTCCTGCAGGCGCGCGGCCTCGTGCAGCAGCTGCTTGAACCACAGCTCGTAGACCTGGTGGATGATGATGAACAGCAGCTCGTCGTGCTCATCGGAGCTCGTGTGCTGGGCGCCCAGCAGCTCGTCCAGCGCCAGGTACGAGGAGTAGGTGAGCGAGCGGTCAGGCAACGGGGCCCGAGCCTAGCCGGTCCGGGCCGCGCCGTCGCGTGCGACCAACCTGTCCGGTCGGCGCCGTCGCGCGGGCATAGCCGATCGAGGGCACGCAGTCGCGCGGACGTAGCCGATCGAGGGCACGTAGTCGCGCGGGCATAGCCGGTCCGGCCCGCGCCGTCGCGCGGGCCGGACCGCCGGGGATCGTTATCTGAGCCGGTCCAGCCGCGGCTCAGCCGCGGCAGAACGGATCGAGATAGACGTCGTCGATGCGCCAGTTGCCGAGGCTGTCGGCGGGCGCGAAGCGGAACGCGATCGCGGTCTGGTCGAGCGACAGCGTCGCCATCAGGTTGTCGACCAGCAGCTCCAGCTGCGGCGTCGGCTCCCAGCTGCTCGAGCCGGTGAGGCTGCCGATCTCGGCCGTCTGCACGCCGCCCAGCAGCCCCGGGTACAGCGCATCCACGGTCAGGTGCGACCGCACCGAGCCGGTGTTCCGCAGGAACAGCCGCAACGTCGGGTGGTAGATGTCGGTGCACGATGCCGGGCTCGTCGCCGAGCTGCCGGCCGGCAACGCCAAGGAGTGCGAATCCGATTTGGAGCTCACGTAGAAGGTCTCGTTGCCGCTGACGACGCTAGCTCCGCCGGTCAGCGTCCACGGCGCCGAGCCGGGCTCGAAGCTGCCTCCGGGAACGGGCGTGTACTCGTTCGTATCCCCCCACTGAAGGAACGGCTGCGACTCCGGCTGGTTCCCGCACGCTCCCGGCAGCAGCGAGAGGATGCCGGCCTGCGCCCCACCGGCGGCGAAACCTGCCAGGGCCAGCGTCGAGCATGCCGCCAGCGCCGCGACCCTGCACTTGAATCCCATCTGCTTGTCTCCCCTCATCTTCATGGTCCGTGCTCCCCGCCGAACCGTGGACGAGAGCTGGCAGCCGAGCCATCTCGCCGGGCGAGACCTCTTGCTTTGCGTCCCCGCCTCGCGACGGGTTTGCCCTGAGCAGCCCCTATGTGATCTGTGGACCTCTACGACGCTTGCCTCGGCGTGGTTCACCACTTTCTGGAGTTTCTGGACACTTGTTCTAGCGGGCAGTACCGGATCGGCTGCAGGCGGGCGGCGGACGCGCCGATACCGGAGGTGGAGATGAACGGGGCAGTTGATCGCGAACGGGTTGGCGCGGGCAGCTTCGCGCCGGCGAGCTCGGCGGGGGTCGAGCGCCTGCTGGCGCAGTTCCGCCCGGGCCTGAGGCAGCGGATGCCCGACCGCGAGCTGCGCGCCGAGGCCGCGGTCGCGCTGGCGTTCCTGCTGACCGCCGTGCCGCTGGCGATCTGGCTGCCCGGACGCGGCTCGCGCTCCGCCCCGGTGGTGGTCCTGTTCGTCGCGCTGTACGCGCTCACCTACAGGATCGAGTTCGACGTCGGCTCGGGCTACGGGCCACCGACTCAGCTCGTGCTCGTTCCGATGCTGTTCGCGGTGCCGCCTGGCTGGGTCCCGCTGCTGGTGGTCGCGGCCTCCGTCGCGGGCAAGTCGCCGTCGTACATCGACGGCTCGCGGTCGCCGGACCGCGCGGTCAGCTCGGTGGCCAACAGCTTCTACGCGATCGGACCGGCGCTGGTGTTCTCGCTCGCGGGAGTGAGCGGCCCTCACTGGTCCGACTGGCCGATCCTGCTCGGCGCTCTGGCCGCCCAGCTCGCCTGCGACCTGGTGGCGAGCCTGGTTCGCGAGGGACTGCGACTGGGGAGCTTCCCACAGCTGTCGTTGAAGCTGCTCGGCCGCGTCTACGTGATCGACGTCTGCCTCAGCCCGATCGCGTTTGCGATCGCGCTCGCCGCGGTCGGACGGCCTGAGGCGGCGCTGCTGGCGCTGCCGCTGTGCGGGCTGCTGAGATTCCTCGCGCAGGACCGGCAGGCCCGGCTGGCAGCCGCGGTCGAGCTGTCGTCCGCGTACCGCGGGATCGCGCTGCTGCTCGGGGACGTGGTGGAGGCGGACGACGCCTACACCGGCAGCCACAGTCGCGACGTCGTCGATCTGACGAGAGCGGTGGGACCGCTGATGCAGCTCGACGACGATCAGCTGCGCCGCCTCGAGATGGCCGCGCTGCTGCACGACGTCGGCAAGATCGCGATCCCCGACGCGATCATCAACAAGCGAGGCAAGCTGACCCCGGAGGAGCGTGCGATCGTCGAGACCCACACGGTCGCGGGCGAGAAGATGCTCGAGAACGTCGGCGGGCTGCTCGCCGAGGTGGGGGCGATCGTGCGCTCCTGCCATGAGCACTACGACGGCAACGGCTACCCGGACCGGCTGGCCGGCGAGCAGATCGCGATCGAAGCCCGGATCGTGGCGTGCTGCGACGCCTTCAACGCGATGATCACCGACCGCCCGTATCGTGCGCGGCTGCCGCTCGATGTCGCGCTTGCGGAGCTGCGCGCCAATCGCGGCACGCAATTCGACCCACAGGTCGTCGACTGCCTGCTGATGCTGTACGAGCGCGAGGCGGTCGCGGTCCCCTGAGCTCGACGCGAGCGCCTTGGCTTGAACGACGATCAGCGATCGTCGCGCCGCTCGTCGCTAGCGGGCGACGAGCGGCGCCAGGCGCTCTCCGAGCAGCGCCACGAACTCGGTGTCCGCGTGCGCCAGGTGCTGGCAGATGACGCGGCTGACGCCGGCCTCGCGCAGCGCCTGCAGCTGTTCGGCGGCGGTGTCGATCGTCCCCACCACCCACGACTCCGGCGGGTCTGAGAGCAGCTGCGCCGGATCTCCACCCTGCGCCTGCGCCACCCGAGCGGCGCGCTCACGCAGATCCGCCTCGCCGTCGCCGACGATCACGGTCGTCATCAGCGACAA
>JASHQV010000162.1 GCA_030038955.1 Solirubrobacteraceae bacterium | reverse complement strand
CGACGTTGCGCAGCGCCTCGGCCAGGAACGACTGCGCCGGCGCCTCCAGCTCCGGGGGCACCGACACGTCAGGTGCCCAGATCACCTCGAGGCGATCGCCGTGGTCGGCGCGCAGCCGCTCGAGCTCGTCGGCCAGCGTCGTGTCGGTCTCGGCGGGCACCGGCGCGAGCGGCCGCTCGAGCGCGCGGCGGAGGTCGGCGATCGCCTCCTGCAGCTCGCTCTGGCAGCGCTGCCGCTGCCCGGCATCGTCCTCACCCGACCCCGGCTCCGCGCCGAGCGCCAGCGACACCCCGAACAGGCGCTGCAGCACGCGCTCGTGGATTTCGCGCGCGAGCCTCAGCCGGTCGTTCAGGCCTTGCGCACGCTCCTGCTGGCGGGTGGAGATCCGCGCCGTCGCGACCAGCGCGGCGAGCTTGCCGAGCGTCCACAGCAGATGGCGTTCGCCGTCGCCCAGCTCGAACCGCCCCCCTCCCCGGTCCGCGCAGATCACCCCGTAGCCACGGCCCGCCGCCGACATCGGCGTGCACACGAGCGTGGTGATCCCGAGCAGCCCCGCGTACTGCGCCGGAACCGCCTCCTCGATCCGCTCGGAGACGACCACGACGGCGTCGGTGCGCAGCGCCTCCTGGGCGATCGGCGTGTCGGCGAGCGTCGGCTGCAGCGAGCGCAGCTCGTGCAGCCGCACGCCGTAGGAGCCGACCAGCTGCACCTGCTGCTGCCGGTGCTCGGTCATGAAGATCGCGGCGCGGCGCATCGTCGTGAGCTTGCAGATCGCCTCGCAGATGCGGTCGTAGAACTCGCTGCGGCTGGCGTCCGTGCCGGCGACGTCCGCGTCGAGATCGGCCAGCAACCCGGCGAACACCTCGAGCGGCTCGACGCCGGCGAACAGCGACGGAGGCCGGTTCAAGATCGTGGCGCCGGCGGATCTAAGTCGTAACGCCGGCGAATCTCGTACAGGGTGGTGCGTTCGGCGGCCGGGCGGCCGGCGCTGTGGGCAGCGCCGACGAGATCATCGACGTCCAGTCTGACCCCGTGGTAGCTGCCGGCCATGCGGCTGATCGACTCCTCCATCAGCGTGCCGCCGAGGTCGTTGACGCCCCATCGCAGCGACTCGGTGGCGGCGTCGAGGCCCATCTTCACCCACGACGCCTGCAGGTTCGTGACGGTCCGGCCCAGCGCCAGGCGGAAGCCGGCGGTGTGCTTGAGGTTCTCCTCGCGGCTGATCTCCTCGATTCCGTGCGTGCGCCCGAGCAGCGTGTGGAACGGGATGAACGACAGCGGCACGAACTCGGTGAAGCCGCGGGTGTGCTCCTGCAGGGTGCGGACGACGCGCATGTGCTCGGCCAGCTCCCACGGCTCCTCGATGTGCCCGAACATGACCGTCGCGGTCGACCTCAGGCCGGCCCGGTGGGACGCCTCGATGATCTCCACCCAACGGGCGACCGGCAGCTTGTTGGGCGAGATCCGCTCGCGGACGCCGTCGTGCAGGACCTCGGCGGCGGTGCCGGGAGTCGACCCAAGGCCCGCCTCGCGCAGCCGCGCGAACACATCTCCGGGCCCAAGCCCGGAGATGTCGCACATGTGTGCCACCTCCATCGGGCTGTACGCGTGCAGGTGTATGTCGGGGGCGAGCTGCTTGGCGAAGCGCAGCCAGTGCTCATAGTCCTCCAACCCCCAGTCGGGATGGATCCCCGACTGGATGCACAGCTCGGTGGCGCCGAACTCGACCGCCTCGGCGACCCGCTCGGCGAACTCCTGCTCGGAGTGCTCGTAGGCGTCGGGCGAGCGCCGGCTCTGGCCGAAGCCGCAGAACGCGCACCCGACCACGCACACGTTCGAGACGTTGATGTTGCGGTTGACGACGAACGTGACCGTGTCCCCGACGAGCTCGCGACGCAAGCCGTCGGCGGCCACACGCATCTCCTCGATCACCTCCGGCCGGCGCTCGGCGAACAGCGCCGTCAGCTCCTCGGCGGTCAGCGGCTCGCCGCGGGCGCCCCGCTCGATCGCGCGGCCCGCGACGTCGGGCGCGAGCGTCACCTCGCCCCGCCGGCCCGACCCGCGGCGCGGGATGAACGACCAGAAGTCGCGCTTGATCACGTCCATCACCGCGTCCGAAAGCCACTCGGGATCGATGAACTCGGGGTACACGCAGAGGCGCTCGGACAGCGCGAAGCCGTCCTCGGCGAGCCGCTTGCGCGCCTGGCCCGGCGATGGGAACGGGTGCTCCGGGGAGATGTGGTCGCCGTTGGCGGACAGGCCGCCGAGGTCGCTGGCGCCCGCCGACACCAGCTCCGGCCACCAGTCGCTCAGGTTCGGCGGCACCTGGATGCCGACGCCCGGCAGCAGCTGGCGGGCCTCGGCGATCAGCTCCTGCATGTCCGCGAGCGTGACCGGCGTCGCCCACGCTGGCATCTGCTCGCGCGGGCCATGCCCGATTCCGGTCCGCCAGTAGTCGCGCGCGGCGGCGTCGGCGATCTCCGCCGGCTCGCGACCGTAATAGCTCTGGTGCGGCACGAAGTTCTGCAGGATCACCTCCTGCAGGTGCCCGTACTCACTGTGCACGGCAGCCAGTGCCTCGAGCGCCGCGACGCGCTCCTCGGGGCGCTCGCCGATCCCCACGAGGATCCCGCTGGTGAACGGGATTCGCAGGTCGCCGGCGGTCCTGATCGCCTCGAGTCGCACCGCCGGGCGCTTGCTCGGGGATCCCTGGTGGGCGACCAGGTCGGCGTTGACCGACTCGAGCATCAGCCCCTGCGAGGCGGTCACCTCGCGCAGTCGCGCGAGCTGCTCGCGGTCGAGCACGCCCAGGTTCGTGTGCGGCAGCACGCCGCGTTCGAGCGCCCGCTCGCACACCCACACGACGTAGTCGACGAAGTCGCTGAAGCCGAGCTCGCGGAGCCTGTCGGCGACCCCCGCGCTAACCTCGGGCCGCTCCCCGGTCAGCACCAGCAGCTCCTTGACGCGGTGGCGCCGGACCGCCCCGTCCAGCAGCGACAGCACCTCGTCGGGCTCGTGCAGGTGCGGCTGGTGCGTCGCGAACGCGCAGTACTTGCAATAGCACCGGCATGTCCGGGACAGAGACAGAGTCAGATTGCGGGAGAACGTGATGCGACGCCGCATACGCCGTGCAAATCTTATTCGTGTGCTCGCCGCGACCAGTTCGACGGTCGCGCTCGCCGGCTGTGGCGCGGGCGCGAGCGGTAGCGGCGCGCGGACTGCCTCGCTGGTGCTCGACTTCACCCCGAACGCGATCCACAGCGGCATCTACGAGGCGATCGCGCGCGGCTACGCACGCCGCAACGGCGTGCGTTTGAGCGTGATCATCCCCGGTGCGAGCACCGATGCGATCAAGCTGCTGGTG
>JASHQV010000161.1 GCA_030038955.1 Solirubrobacteraceae bacterium | reverse complement strand
CCCTGACTTGCCGATCACGATGCCTGGCCTCGCAGTGTGGATGTTGACCTCGAGCTCGTTGGCGCTCTTGCGGATCGTGATGTCAGAGAGGCCGGCATGGGCGAGCTTGCTGACGATGTGCTCGCGGATCCTGATGTCCTCCGCGAGGTAGTCAGCGAAGCCGCGCTCGCTGAACCAGTTCGACTTCCAGTCGTGGATGTAGCCGACGCGGATCGCCTCGGGATGAATCTTCTGGCCCATGTCTGTCTGTTCTCAGTCCTTCGGCGTCAGCTGGATCGTCAAGTGTGAGGTGCGCTTGCGGATCTTCGTCGCGCGGCCCATCGCACGCGGACGGAACCGCCGGATCGTCGGCCCCTCGTCGGCGTGGATCACCTTGACGTAGAGGTCCTCTCCAACGAGCTCGTGGTTCTGCTCGGCGTTCGCAACGGCTGACTCCAGCAGCTTGCTCCAGTCGCGCGCCACGGCTCGGTTGGTGTGGGCGAGGATAGCGCGTGCATCGTCGACGCTCTTGCCGCGCAGGTGGTCGCACACGAGCCTGGCCTTCCGGGCCGAGGTGCGGACGTACTTCGCCTGCGCGCGAACCACCGGCGGCGCCAGATCGGGCTCGCGCTCAGGACGCCGGCGGCGCGGCGCCGGGACCGTGCGCGCGGACTTCTCTGGGCGCTCGTCGGCCACCGGCTTCTTTGCCGCAGGCTTGTCGGCTGGCCCCTCGGCCGCGGGCTCCTCGGCCGCGGGCTCCTCGGTCGCCGGCTCTTCGGCCGTGGGCTCCTCGGCCGTGGGCTCCTCAGCCGCATCAGGCTCCGCCTTGAGTGTGCGCCTCCGCGCCGGCGCACGGCGGCGTGCCGGCTTCGCACTCGGCTCCGCTTCAGCTTCAGCTGCCACCGCCTCGGCGTCGAGCTCGCCGCCCCCGTCAGGCGCGACCGCCTCGAGATCCTCGGAGGTCACCTCTGGTTCCGGGGCGTTCGAGGCCGTTGCCTCGGAAGCAGGGGTGACCTCCGAGGAATCCTGGACCGGCTCGACCGGCTCGTTGTTGGGCGGCTCGCTCTTGCGACGCCGTGGCGCGGGGCTCATCGCTTCTTCTTCCCCGTGCCGGCGTGACCGCGATACAGCCGGGTCGGCGCGAACTCCCCGAGCTTGTGGCCGACCATCGACTCAGAGATGAACACCGGCACGTGCTTGCGGCCGTCGTGGACGGCGATCGTGTGCCCGACCATCTCCGGGAAGATCGTCGATGCCCGCGACCAGGTCCTGAGCATGCGCTTCTCGCCGGAGGCATTCATCGCCTCGATCCGCGACATCAGGCGCTCCTCGACGAACGGGCCCTTCTTGCTCGAGCGACTCAACGCTTCTTACCTCTTCTGCGTCCGCGGACGATGTAGCGATCGGAGTCCTTGCCCTTCTTGCGGGTGCGATACCCGAGCGTCGGCACCCCCCATGGGGTGACCGGGTGGCGACCAGGCCCGTGCGCGCCCTCGCCGCCGCCGTGGGGGTGGTCGACCGGGTTCATCGCAGTCCCGCGGGTCTGCGGACGCACGCCCTTGTGACGGCTGCGCCCCGCCTTGCCGATCTTGACGTTCTGGTGGTCGGAGTTGCCGATCACGCCGATCGTGGCGCGGCAGCTGGCGCGCACGAGACGCATCTCGCCCGAGGGCAGACGCAGGGTCACGTAGTCGCCGTCCTTGGCGAGCAGCTGGATGCTGGTGCCCGCGGAGCGGCCCAGCTGACCGCCTCGCCCGGGAGTCAGCTCGACGCTGTGGACGATCGTGCCGAGCGGCATCGAGCCCAGCTCCAGGGCGTTGCCGACGCGGATGTCGGCGCCCGGGCCGGACTGCACGGTCATCCCCACCTGCAGGCGCGCGGGCGCGAGGATGTAGCGCTTCTCGCCGTCGGCGTAGTGCAGCAGCGCGATGTTGGCCGAGCGGTTCGGGTCGTACTCGATCTGCGCCACCTTTGCCGGGATCCCGTCCTTCCGGCGCTTGAAGTCGATCCGGCGGTACAGCCGCTTGGCGCCGCCGCCGCGGTGGCGCGAGGTCTTGCGTCCGTAGGAGTTGCGCCCGCCGGACTTCGTCAGCCCCTCGACCAGCGACTTCTCCGGCTCCGAGCGAGTGATCTCGGCGTAGTCGAGATAGGTGACGAAGCGGCGGCCCGGCGAGGTCGGTTTGGGATTGCGAATCGGCATCGGAGAGTTACCTCCGCGGGGCGTCCAGCCCCGCGTTTCCGAGATCGTCGCTGCGCCTCCAGCTGCGCTTGACCGTTCGCGTGAACACGCTCACTCACCCTCTCCGAGGCCCTGGAAGATCGGGATCGTGTCGCCCTTGCGCAGCTGCACATACGCCTTCTTCCAGTGGCGCGTGCGGCCGGCGATCTGACCGCGGCGCTTGGGCTTGGGCTTGACCGAGACCGTGCGCACGTCGACCACCTTGACGTCGAACAGCGCCTCGACCGCCTGGCGGATCTGCGTCTTGTGGGCGCGATCGTGCACCCGGAACGTGTACTTGCCGGCCTCGGCCAGCACGTAGGTCTTCTCGGACACGACCGGCCGGATGATCACCTGGCTCGGGTCCATCAGGCGGCGTCCTCCTCGTCGGCCGTGCCGTCCGCCTCAGCCGTGCCGTCCGCCTCGGCCGTGCCGTCCGCCTCAGCCGTGCCGTCCGCCTCAGCCGTGCCGAGCGCCCGCCCGACCAGCGCCGGCAGCGCCGCCTCCGAGACCAGCAGCGAGGCGGCACCGACGATGTCGGCGACGCCGGCGTCCTCGACCGGCATCGCGCTGACGCGCGGCAGGTTGCGGAACGACTTGCCCGCCGGCTCCTCGGACTCGTCGAGCAGCACCAGCGCCGGCAGCGCGGCGCCCCATGCGTCGAGCAGCTCGACCGCCCGGCGGGTGGCGGGAACGTCGAACGTGCCCGCGTCGAACACCGCTAGCGAGTCGCGCCCGGCGTGCAGCGACAGCGCCGAGCGCAGCGCGATCCGCCGGGCCTTGCGGTTGACCTTGAACGTGTAGCTCCGGGGGGTGGGGCCGAACACGGTGCCGCCACCGCGCCAGATCGGAGAGCGCGACGAGCCGGCGCGGGCACGCCCCGTGCCCTTCTGCCGCCATGGCTTGCGGGAGCCGCCGGACACCTGACCGCGGGTCTTGGTCGAGGCGGTGCCGCGTCGCCGGGCCGCCAGCTCCGCGCGGACGGCCTCGTGCACGACCGGCATGTTGAACTCACACTCAAACGCCGCCGCCTCCAGGGTGACGCTGCGCCGCGAGCGGCCGGACGCGGCCGACGCCGAGAGCACCGGAGCCTTGCTAGGCATTGGTGCGGACCTCCACGATCCCGCCGCGGGGGCCAGGCACGGCGCCGCGCACGAGCAGCAGGTTCTGCCCCGGAATCACGTCGACCACGGTCAGTCCCCGCTGGGTGATCCGGCGGGCGCCCATGTGGCCCGGCCCGCGCATCCCCTTCATCACGTGCGAGGGTGTGGCCGAGGCTCCGATCGAGCCGGGCTTGCGGTAGTTGCGCGAGCCGTGGGTCTTCGGCCCGCGCGCGAAGTTGTGGCGCTTGACCGTGCCCTGGAAGCCCTTGCCCTTGGAGATCCCGGCGATCTTCACCTTGTCGCCGGCGGCAAACGCCTCGACCGTGACGGTGGTGCCGACCAGCAGCTCGCCGGCTTCGTCGCGGAACTCGCGTAGCACGCGGTGCGCCGGGGCATCGTTCTTCTTCAGGTGG
>JASHQV010000160.1 GCA_030038955.1 Solirubrobacteraceae bacterium | reverse complement strand
GGGGTGGGGGAACTTATCGTTGTCCCCAGCCGCTCAAGCAGCTGGCGAATGAGCCCAGGAAGGGTCTTCGGCCGCAGATCGGGTTTATGCGAGTAGGAAGTGGTGGCGGGCGCTCGAGCCTGGCCAGTCGCGGCACGTTCCGAAACTCGGCAGCGCGAGTTGGATAGCAGCGGTGGCCAGATCGAGCGCCCGCCAACACTGACATGTCTGCTTTACTCACCAGTCGCATGCCGAAGATGAAGACCCACTCCGGCGCGAAGAAGCGCTTCAAGCAGACCGCGTCGGGCAAGCTCCGCGGCCGGCACGCGTTCACCAGTCACAACCTCGAGAAGAAGGGCCCCAAGCGCAAGCGTCGCCTGGGCCACCCGACGGATCTGTCGGAGACCGACGTGAAGCGGGTCAAGCTCCTGCTGGGCAAGCGAAAGCCCTGATCCTCGAGGCGAGCTGACCCCCCGATGAGCCGATCCCCCCGATGAGCCGAGTCAAGCGTTCGATCCATGCCCGCAAGAAGCGCCGCTCCACGCTGGCGCTGGCGAAGGGCTACCGCGGCGACGCCAGCCGCCACTACCGGGTCGCCAAGGAGGCCGTGCTCAAGGCCGACCTGTACCGCTACCGGGACCGCCGCAACCGCAAGCGCGACTTCCGTCGCCTGTGGATCATCCGGATCAACGCGGCCGCCCGTCAGCACGGGCTGTCCTACTCGCAGTTCATCCACGGCCTCGAGCAGGCCGGCGTCGAGCTCGATCGCAAGATCCTCGCCGACATCGCGGCGCGCGACGCCGACACGTTCCGACGCTTTGCCGAGCGCGCCCGAGAGGCGCTGGACGCCGGCTGAGAGCTCGCCGACACCAGCACCGCCATCCGGGCGCCGCTCGATCAGAGCGGCGCCTTTTTTGTCCCCCCGAACGAGATGACGATCACCAGCCGCCAGAACCAGAAGCTGAAAGAGATTCGCAAGCTTGGCCAGCGCCGCCGCGCGCGCGACGGGGCGCAGCGGTTCGTCGCCGAGGGCGAGGACCTGCTGGCGGCTGCCGACGCCGCCGGCTGGACGGCGATCGAGCGCTACTGCGCCGAGGGCAGCGGGCTCGAAGGCACTCCGGTCAGCCCCCAGCTCCTCGCTGGGGCTTCGGAGCTGGGGTCGGGCACGCGGGCGCTGGCGGTCTACGATGAGCGCTGGCGCGAGCGCCCGCAGGGACCGCTGGTCGTGTACCTGCACGGCGTCGGCGACCCCGGCAACGTCGGTGCGATCCTGCGCTGCGCCGAGGCGTTCGGCGCCTCAGCGGTCGCGCTGGGACCGGACACCGCCGACCCCTACGGCCCCAAGGCCGTCCGGGCGAGCATGGGCGCGATCTTCACGGTGCCGGTCTGCCGGACCGCCTCCGAGCAGCTGCCCGGTACGACGATCGCGCTCGCGATCGACGCCCCGGAGACGCTCGACCAGCTCACGCCGGCGGGCGAGATCTCGCTGCTGATCGGCGCCGAGCGGACCGGGCTTCCGCGCGGCGTGCTCGACGCCGCCGACCACGTCGCCAGGATCCCGATCGCCAACCATTCGCTGAACGCCGCGATGGCAGCCGCCGTCGCGCTGTACGAGCTTCGTAGGATGCGGCGCTGATGATCAAGCGGATCGAGCAGCTCAGAGACGAGGGACAGGCCGCGATCGACGCGGCCGCGGGCACGGCCGAGCTGGAGGAGGTCCGGGTCCGCTTCCTCGGGCGCAAGGCCGAGCTGCCGAGGCTGCTGCGCGGCGTCGCCGAGCTGCCCGCCGACGAACGCGCCGCGGTCGGGCGAACGGCGAACGAGGTTCGCCGGCAGCTGGAGGCGGCGGTCGAGGCGAAGGCCGGCACGCTGGCCGGCGCCGAGCTCGACGCCCAGCTCGCCGCCGACCGGATCGACGTGACGCTGCCGGCGGACCCGGCCCCCCAGCTCGGGCGCCTGCACCTGATCACGCGCACCCGACGGGAGCTGGAGGATGTGTTCATCGGGCTCGGCTTCACCGTCGTCGAGGGCCCCGAAGTGGAGCGCGTCTACTACAACTTCGACGCGCTGGGGGTGGCGCCGACGCACCCGAGCCGGCTGCTCACCGACACCTTCTACGTCGACCCGATCGATGACATCTTCGACCCGCGCTCGCTGCTGCTACGCGTCCACACCTCGCCGATGCAGATCCGCGCGATGGAGAGCCAGCCGCCGCCGATCTACGTGATCGTGCCCGGCCGCGTGTACAGGCCCGACAACGACGCCACGCACACGCCGCAGTTCCATCAGCTGGAGGGGCTGGCGATCGACGAGCAGATCACGCTGGCTGATCTCAAGGGAACGCTGCTGACGTTCGCGCAGGCGATCTTCGGGCCCGACCGCGAGGTCCGCCTGCGTCCTCACTTCTTCCCGTTCACCGAGCCCAGCGTCGAAGTCGACGTGTCGTGCTTCAACTGCGCGGACGGCGTGAGCGAAGCGGTGACCGAGGACGGCGACGAGCGCTGCTCCCTGTGCAAGGGGACCGGCTGGATCGAGATCCTCGGCGCCGGCATGGTCGACCCCGACGTCCTTGCCCACGTCGCCTCAGGCGGCTACGACCCCGAGAAGGTCCAGGGGTTCGCGTTCGGGATGGGGATCGAGCGGATCGCGATGCTCAAGCATGGCGTCCCTGACCTGCGGCTCCTGTACGACAACGACATCCGCTTCCTGGAGCAGTTCGCGTGAGGGTTCCGCTCGAGTGGCTGCACCAGTACTGCGCGCCCGAGCTCGGCGTGCACGAGCTCGCGGAGCGGCTTGCGATGACCGGGACCGAGGTCGACCGGATCGAGCATCACGGGGTGCGCGAGCTGGAGCACTTCGTCGTCGGGCAGGTGCTGGAGCGGCGCAAGCACCCGAACGCCGACCGCCTCAGCGTGTGCATGGTCGAGCTGGGACGCAGCACGCCCTCGCAGATCGTCTGCGGCGCCCCCAACGTGCGCGCCGGCCAGACGGTGGCGATCGCGCGGCCCGGCGCGATCATGCCGGACGGCTCGACGTTGCAGAAGGCAAAGCTCCGGGGGCAGATCTCCGACGGGATGATCCTCGCCGAGGACGAGCTCGCGATCGGCACCGACCACGACGGGATCATCGTGCTGGACGACGGTCCGCCGCCGGGGACGCCGCTCGAGCAGGTGCTGCCGATCGCAACCGACGTGCTCGTCCTCGAGATCACCCCCAACAGGCCGGACTGCCTCGGCGTCTACGGGATCGCGCGCGAGCTGCACGCGGCCACCGGCGCGCCGCTCGAGCCGCCGCCGTGGGAGCTCGATCCCGGTAGCGACGGCGCCCTGCAGGGAGTCGAGATCGTCAACGACGCCGGCGCCGACCTGTGCCCGCGGTTCACCGCCCGGATCTTCGAGCACGTGCGGATCGAGCCAAGCCCCGTGTGGCTGAAGGCGCGGCTGATGGCCGCCGGTCAGCGTCCGATCTCGAACGTCGTCGACATCACCAACTACGTGATGCTGCTGACCGGCCAGCCGCTGCATGCGTTCGACCTCGAGCGCGTGGCCGGCGCTCGCCTGATCGTTCGGCGCGCACGCGCGCGCGAGCAGCTGCAGACGCTGGATGGCCAGACGCGTGCGCTCGGGCCCGACACCGTGGTGATCGAGGACGCCGACGGGCCGACCTCGATCGCCGGCGTGATGGGCGGCGCCCGCAGCGAGGTCGAGCAGGGTACCGACATCGTGCTGCTCGAGGCGGCCACCTGGGACGGGCCCAACATCCATCGCACGTCGCTGCAGCTGGGGCTGCGCAGCGAGGCCTCGACCCGGTTCGAGAAGCAGCTCCAGCCCGAGCAGGCGATGTGGGCCCAGGCGGCCGCCGCGCAGCTGCTCGTGCAGCTGTGCGGCGCCGGCATCCGCCCCGGAACCGTCGACCTCGGTGGCCCCGGCAGCGCGCCTGAGGCGATTCGGCTGCGCGACGCCCGCACCGGCTCGCTGCTGGGGATGGAGATCCCGCGTCCGCGCGCGCAGGCGATCCTCGACGCGCTCGGCTGCGCGACGACCCCTGTCGACGGCGGCCTCGAGGTGACGCCGCCGGCCTTTCGTCGCGGCGACATCGGCCGCGAGGCCGATCTGATCGAGGAGGTGGCGCGGCTGTACGGGCTCGACCGGCTGCCCGCGACGCTGCCCGCCCGGCGCTCCGCGTTCGGCGCGCTCACCGACCGCCAGCGCCTGCACCGCCGGGCGAGCGATGCGCTCTGCGCGCTCGGGCTGCACGAGGTCGTGGGGTGGAGCTTCACCGGGCCCGAGGCGGCGGCGAAGCTGCGGGTGGCGGGCGCGCCGGGCGCCTCCAAAGCTGCC
>JASHQV010000159.1 GCA_030038955.1 Solirubrobacteraceae bacterium | reverse complement strand
TCGGTCAAGGTGATCATGCTTCATTCAGTATAGCCATGGCCTTCGGTGAGCTACGCTCTGTTGACAGTGTCAGCCACCCCAGATGAGCTGAAGCGCAGGATCGAAGCCGGGATCCCGGGCGCGCAGGCCGAGGTGACCGGCGACGGGCACCACTTCCAAGCCGTCGTCAGCGCCCCGGCGTTCGCGGGCCTCACCCGGATCGCCCAGCACAAGATGGTCTACGACGTGTTCGGCGCCGAGCTGGGCGAGCGGATCCACGCGCTCTCGATCAAGACCACAGCATTGGAGAGTTCCACATGAGCGAACCGCCTAACACCATGCACGAGGCGATCCAGAGCGCGATCGCCGAGAACCCGGTGCTCCTGTTCATGAAGGGCACCCCGGATGCGCCAGCGTGCGGCTTCTCCGCCCGTACGGTGGCCGTGCTGCAGTCGCTCGACCGACCGTTCGCGGCGATCGACGTGCTGCCCGACCCGAGGATCCGCGAGGAGCTCTCGGGCCTGTCGGGCTGGCCGACGATCCCGCAGCTGTTCGTCGACGGCGAGCTCGTCGGCGGCTGCGACATCGTCGTCGAGATGTACCAATCCGGTGAGCTGCACGAGCTGCTCGGGCTGGATCACGGCCCGTCCGAGGAGGCGCCCACTTCGGACACCGACGGTGCCGCGCCACTGTCGATCGAGAATCGTCTCTGACGGATCGTCGGCCTTGAGTCCGTCGCGTCAGCGCGCCGCTGGCTTGCGCCTGAGCTCGAGGTGCTCGACGATCCGCTTGGAGTCGCAGATCGCCTCGCCATCGATCACCAGCACCGGGACCCGCCGCTGATCGGTCAGGGCCTCGACCTCGGGCCGCTTCGAGCGCCGCTGCGGTACGCGGACCTCCTGCGCCGCGACCCCCTCACGCTTCAGCGCGCGAGCGACCTTCCCGCACGGACACAGCCAATCGGTGGGGGTTGTGCATCGGTACAGCGTGGCCATCTGTGCCGGACGATAGACGCCCGCGGGTCGAAGATCGACGGATAGTCAGTCGATATTCGACCCGCGGAAGCTATCGCTGCGGCTAGAGCGGGAGACGCCGAGTCAGCGCTGCCGCGAGCCGCAACGGCAGCGGTTGGCGGCTCGCTGCGTGGAGCGCCCCCTCTCGCTCCCGGTACCACGCGATCGTCTCCTCCAGGCAGTCCTCGTGGGGCGAGGCCGTCCACCCCAGCTCGCGCCTGGCTTTGCGGCTGCTGAACGCCCAGTTCAGCGAGACCGCACGGATCTCGACTGGGGCAGGGAGCGCGCCGCCGCCCGGAAGCCGCCGGCCCGCCGTCGCCAGCGCCAGCGCGACCGCGACGGGCAAGCGGATCGCGGGCGGCTCGACGCCGGAGAGCCGCCCCAGGTCCGCGAACAGCCGCGTCATCGTGTAGTTGCGGTTGCCGAGGATGTAGCGCTGTCCGAGCTCGCCGCGCTCGTCGGCGAGCAGATGCCCGCGGGCGACATCGCTCACCGAGACGATGTTCAGCGTCCCCTCGACGTAGGCGGGGATCTGGCGACGCAGGAAGCGGCGGACCAGCGCCGTCGACGAGCGCCCGGGATCACCGCGCCCGAACACGTGCGCGGGATTGACGATCACCAGCGGCAGCCCTCTCGCGAGCAGGCGCATCGCCACCGACTCCGCCTCGTGCTTGGCGTCGACGTAGGGAATCGCGTAACGACCAGCGTCCCAGTAGTTGGACTCGTCGGCGGTGCGTCCGGGCGGCGCCGGCCCGACGGCCGCGACCGACGAGGTCAGCACGACCCGCTCGACGCCGGCGCGCAGCGCCTCCTCGAGCACGATCCGGGTGCCGTCGACGTTGGTCGCGAACGCGGACGCGCGCGGCTCGGTCAGCTTCGTGATGCCGGCGATGTGGAAGACGCGGTCGACGTTCCGCATCGCTCTCCGCACGGCGGTGCGATCGAGCACGTCGGCGGTGGCGGTGCGCACCCCCAGCTGGCGCAGCGCCTCGGGGTCGGACGACGACCCGCGGCGAATCGTGGCCGTGACGTCGTCGCCTCGCTCGAGCAGCAGCGGGAGCACGTGTGAGCCGATGAACCCGGTCGCACCGGTGAGCAGGGTGCGGGACATAGCGCGTCGGCGCCACCGTACCGGACCGGTGCGCGTGGGCGTCGGGCCGCTGCCGTGCGGGCGTCGGGCCGCTGCTAGGGTCAGCCGGCCTGATGTCCGTCGCGATCGTCTCCGACACCTGCCACTACCTGCCCGCGGAGCTGGTGGAGCAGAGCCAGATCCACGAGGTCAGCCTCTACGTGCACCGGCAGGGACGGGCGACGCGGGAGCGCGAGCTGACGGACTACAACGCCTATTACCGGCAGCTCGGCGTCGCCGCCGAGCTGCCGACGACCTCGCAGCCGTCGATCGGCGACTTCCTGGCGACGTACGAGCCGTTGCTGGCCGCGGGCCTCCAGATCGCCTCGATCCACCTCGCCGGCGGGATGTCCGGGACCGTGCACGCCGCCGAGCAGGCACGCGACCAGCTCACCACAGGCGCCGACCGGATCCGCGTGATCGACTCAGCCACGGCCTGCGGCGGCGAGGGCCTGATGCTGCTGGCCGCAGCTGCCGCCGCACGCGCCGGCGGCGACCTCGACGCGGTCGAGAGCCGCGCGCGCGAGGCCCGGCGCCAGCTGAAGCTGTGGTTCGCGATCGACACGCTCGAGTACCTGCGTCGCGGCGGCCGGATCGCCGGCGCCCAGGCGTGGCTCGGCACGGCGCTGAAGATCAAGCCGATCCTGTCGGTCGAGTCGGAGATCACGCCGGTCGAGCGGGTGCGGACCTCCCGGCGCGCGTTCGAGCGGCTCGTCGGGCTGCTCGAGCGGTGCCGCGAGGAGGGCGCCGACGGGTGGGTCGTGCAGCACATCCAGGCTCCCGCGCAGGCCGCCGAGCTGGAGGCGAGGGGGCGCGAGCTGTTCGGCACCGATCCGGTGTTCGTGTCCGAGGTCGGGCCGGTGATCGGGACGCACGTGGGACCGGGCCTGCTCGGCGCCGGGGGGATCGCCCGCGCGCTGATCGAGTAGCGGGGGCCCCGGGCGTCTGCCAGGCGTGGCGCGGTTCAGGATCTGCGGCGCCGGCGTGCCCAAAGCCGCCGGCGCCGGCGCGCTCGATACCCGTGGCGGATGAGCAGCTCAGTGCCTGCGTCGGCGGCGGCCGAACAGCACCCCGAAGGTGGCGCCGATACCGCCGCCGAGCACGAACCCGGCGGCGCCTGCCCCGATCAGCAGCGGCTGCTGGTTGCGACGCAGCTGCGCGCGCCAGTCGGACAGCTCGGCCACCTCGTCGCGAAGCTTGACGATCGATACGCCGAGCTGCTGCCGGGTCTGCTCGATCGAGGCGCGGATCTCGTCGGCGTTGCGAGCGGGCATCAGGCGTGCCCTCCCGATCTCGGGTCGGTCCCAGCCTCAGGGCCCGTAGAACAACAAGGTTGCGTTTGAGACGCCCGATGAGCGGCGCGGATGCTTCGTCCTCGTCGCCTTGCGCAGCGCTGCTGCGCGGCAGCTCCTGCGTCCTCGCCCCGCTTGCTCCTCGGACCCCTCATTCCGAAACCTTATTGCCCGACGGACCCTTTGGTGGTCACGGTCGCCTGGATCTTCTTTGCCTCATCGATCGCCATCGACGGGATCGGCGCTCCCACCTTCAGCTTGCGCCAGGCGAACAGGAACGTGATCAGTGCGAGCACGAGCAGCACGCCGAACACGATCAGGAAGCCGAGGAAGACGTTGCCAACGCCGCCGACGAGGATCGCGTCGAGGCCCCAGGCCAGCGTGCTCAGCATGAAGATCACCGCGAACACGCCGAACACCGCCCCGGCGGCCACCGCGGCGGCACCGCGCATGATGCTCGACAGCTTCTGCGCTATCTCGGCCTTGGCAAGCGCGATCTCATCCTGCACCAGCTTCGTGAGGCTCTCCGAGATCTCGGCGAGCGCCGCTGCGACGCTGTCCGGCTGACCGTTCTCAGCGGGCAAGGCGCTTGAGGATCGCGGCGAGGACGAAGCCACCGGCGAAGGTGGCGGCGATCAGCAGCTCCGGTCGCTGGCTGAGGCTCTGAGCCCGGGCCGCCGGTCGGTCGTCTGCAGCGGTGAAGGCAGCCGGACCGTCGTCAGCAGCGGTGAAAGCGGGAGGCCCGTCGTCAGCAGCCGTGAAAGCGGAGGGGCCGTCGTCAGCCGGCATGGAGGCAGCGGCATGCTGGCCTTCGAAGGGAGGGCTGCCGGGGCTCTCGGCGGAGCTGGGATCCTGAGGTTGCTCGCTCACTCGGGCGGTCGATCGTGAGGCTGCTGGCTCACTCCGGCGGCTCTTCGCCGAACGCGCGCTTCCAGATCAGCGCGGCCACGCGCGTCGTCGCGACGCTCGCAAGCGCTCCCAGACCGGCGAGCAGGCCGGACCACATCAGCCGCTTGACCAGTGGACTCTCGGACATCGTGGTCATTCAAGCAGATGGGAGGTTGCAGGGGTGGAGGGCGCGGGCGCCGACGCCGACGCCTCGAGGCCGCCGCAGATCATCTGCACGACCTCGGCCTTGACCCGCTCGATCTCCGTGGGCGACACCGGCGCGTCCTCGAAGATCCAGGTCGTCAGCACCTGCTCGACGAGGCCGTAGAACGCCTGAGCGGCGAAGCTCGCATCGACGTCGCCGCGGAACTGGCCGTCCTCCTGAGCACGCTTGACGATCCTGGCGATGCCGCCGTAAGCCTCGCGAATCTTGCCGAGGTGGGTCCGTCCGAAGGTGTTCGCCGCGCGCGTGACCTCGACGATGATCACCTTCATCAGCTCGGGGTCGTGGCGGTAGGAGTCGAGGATGAACGAGGCCACCGCCCGGAGCTTCTCGCGTGGCGGCGCGGATGCCGCGTCGGCGTCGGCGATCGCGGTCAGCATCACGTCCCAGCGCTCGAGGAACAGCGTGTCGAGGATCGCCTCCTTCGAGGGGAAGTAGTGGTACACGAGCCCATAGGCGACGCCGGCCTCGTCGGCGATGTCCGACACCCGACAGGTGTGGAAGCCCTGCCTGGCGAACACCCGGACGGCGGCGCCGAGGATCACCCGGCGCTTGTCGACGGCGGTGGTCAGCGCGTCACCTCGGAGACCCGCGGGGAGCTCCTCCCCTCGGAGGATCGCCGGCGATACAGCTCGGCCGGGCGGCGGTGGTTGAGCGCCGGCAGGCGGCGGCGCACCTGCTCCAGCTCGTCGAGGTCGAGGTCGGCAACGATCACGCCCTCGTGGTCGGGAGCAGTGGCGAGCACCACCCCCCATGGGTCGATGATCATCGAGCGGCCTCCGGAGCGCAGGCCGGGCGCGTGCTCGCCGATCTGGTTGGCGGCCACCACGAAGCACTGGTTCTCGATCGCCCGCGCCCGCAGCAGCACCTCCCAGTGATCTCGGGTAGTGGCGAGCGTGAACGCGCTGGGCACGACGAGCAGCTGCGCGCCGCGCGCCGACAGCTCTCGGTAGAGCTCCGGAAAGCGCACGTCGTAGCAGATGCTCATCCCCAGGCGTACGTCTCCGGCCAGCTCGGAGACCACGATCTCGTCGCCCGGCTGCTCGTGCGCGGACTCGGCGTACGTGACCCCGTCGATCTCAACGTCGAACATGTGCAGCTTGCGGTAGACGCTGCGCGGCTCGCCGTCGGGGGCGAAGTGGACGCTGACGTTGGCGCGGCGCTGCTGGCCGGGCACGCGCTCGACGATCGAGCCCGCGACGAGGTCGATGCCGAGCTCGCCCGCGGTCTCGCGCGCCCACGTGAGCGCGCGGCCGTCGAGCGGCTCGGCGTCGGCGGCGATCGCGGCTGGCCGGCCCAGCAGGTTCCACTTCTCGGGCAGCAGCACGAGCGTGGCGCCGCGCGCTGCCGCCTCCCGCACGAGGCGGTCGGCGGTGGCGAGGTTGCGCTCGCCATCCTCGGTGGAGCTCAGCTGGACTGCTGCGGCACGAATCAATTGGTCACCACTTTTCGCTGGCTGCTCCAGTCTGCCACCGATTGTTTGCTTGGTCGCGCGGCGGCCCGATGGCTCCTGAGACTGGGGGTGAAATCGCATTCATTGAGCGAGGAGAGCAATGAATGCGATTTCACCGGGATCAGGAGCGGCACGGGCGCCGGCGGGGGATCCGGGGTCACCGGCCGCGCTGGCGGCGGCGCAGCTCGGCCACCAGCATCTTCGAGTGCAGCGCCCCGATCAGCTCTCGTAGCGGCTCGACCCCCGACTCGATGATCGCGACCGCGCGGTCGACCTCGACCTGCCCGGCGAGGCGGGCAACCAGCACGCTGACCTCCTCGGCCACGAGCGGGGCAAGCGCGTCGCGGTAGCGCAGCGTGTCGTAGACGGTGAACCCGAGCGCCTGCTCGTAGCCGCCGGCGCGGAAGCGTGAGATCGCCTCGATGATCGCGACGTCGTCGGCGTCATAGCCTCGCGAGCCCGGGCTGAGCACGCCGATCTGCTCGAGCCGCGCCAACACGTTGGTGGGGACGTCGTAGGTGTCGCGCACCTGGCGGCGCGACAGGCGCCTGCCCTCGCGCGCCTCGATCGCGCGCTCGAGGATGCGGTCCTCCAGCTCGATCAGCCGCTCGGGCATCCGTGGGTCCCTGCTGATCAGCTCCCGGATCACGCGCAGCGGCAGGAAGCGCTCCTCCTGCAGGCGCTTGACCAGCTGGATGCGCTCGACGAAGTGGGGCGGGTACCAGGCCATGTTGCGGCTCGTGCGGACGATCTCGCCGTCGTCGCCGAGCACGCCCTCGCGCAGGTAGTGCTTGATCGTGCCGGCGCTGACGCCCGAGCGCTCGGCCAGCTCGCTGATCTTCAGCAGGTCCCTGCCGGCGGCGGTCACGGGTTCGCCGGTGCGCCCGTCGCCGGGCTCGCCGACGCACCCGTCGCTGAGTCCGCAGGTGCGCCCGTCGCCGGGCTCGCCGACGCACCGATGCCGAGCAGCCGGCGAGCTTCGCTCACCGTGGCGGGGCGGCGGCCGACGTCCTCGGTCATCCGCCGGGCGCGCCCGACCAGCTCGCCGTTCGAACGCGCGACGCTGCCGTCGGGCAGGTAGAAGTTGTCCTCGAGGCCGACCCGCACCGAGCCGCCGAGCGCGAGCGCCGAGGCGACCATCAGCCACTGCACGCGACCGATCCCGATCACCCCCCAGTGGTGCCTGATCGATTCCCGCCCGCTCAAGGCCATCGATTCCGGCCCACTCACCCCCACCGACTCCGGCCCACCCATCCCCACCGACTCCGGCCTACCCATCCCCACCGATTCCCGCCCACCCACCGCCACCACCGGCATGTTGCGGGCCATCGCCTCGAGGTTCAGCGCCGTCGCGGGCACTCCGCCGAGCACGCCCATGACGAAGTCGGCGTGTAGCGGCGCCTCCAGCAGGCCCATGTCGACGAGCGGCTGCAGCGAGGCGACGTGACCGACGTCGAAGCACTCGTGCTCCGGCTTGATCTGCAGCCGCCGCATCGCCTGCAGCAGCTCGATGATCTCGTCGAACGGGTTGGCGAACACGAACTGGAAGACGAACTCCCGGCGCCGCGACGAGTACTTGGCGTAGTTGAGCGAGCCCATGTTGAGCGCCGCCACCTCGGGCCGGCAGGCCTCCAGGTACGCGACCCGACGGGCGACCGAGACGCCGACCGTACCGGTCGAGAAGTTGATGATCGCAGCGTCCCCCACCTCGGCGACGATCGCGTCGCGGATCGCGCGGAAATCCTCGACCTCGTAGGACGGAGTCCCGTCGGGGGTGCGTGCATGAATGTGGATGTGGACGCCGCCCTCGTCGATGATTCGCCGCGCCTCGGCGGCATACTCAGCGGGCGTGTAGGGGATCGCCGGGCACTGCTCGCGCCCCGCCAGCGCGCCGCTGATCGCGCAGGCGATCACGACGGGGTCCTCGACGCTCACCCGCGGATCACCTCGCGCTCGCGCGTGAGCGTCCTCGCCGGCTCGCTGGCGGCAGCAGCAGCCAGCTCACACCGGCACCACGCCGCCGCGCTTCCACGGCCGCTCCACCCGCTTGCTCGCCGCCATCTCGAGGCCACGACAGATCGTCGCGCGGGTCTCGCGAGGGTCGATCACATCGTCGATCATGTCGTTGCCGGCGGCTGCGTAGACGTCGATCGCCTTGCGCAAGCCGTCGATCAGCTCGGCCCGCTTGGCCGCCGGGTCATCCGCCTCCTCGACCTGCTTGCGGAAGATGATCTCGACCGCCCCCTCGGGGCCCATCACGCTGATCTCGGCCGAAGGCCAGGCGACGATCAGGTCCGGCTCGTAGGCGCGGCCGCACATCACGTAGTAGCCGGCGCCGTAAGCCTTGCGCAGGATCACCGTGAGCTTGGGGACGGTGGCGTTGGCGGTCGCATACAGCAGCTTTGCGCCGTGACGGATGATCCCGGCCGCCTCCACCTTGGTTCCGACCATGAACCCCGGCACGTCCATCAGGTACACGAGCGGCAGTCCATAGACGTTGCAGAGGTTGATGAAGCGCGCCGCCTTGTCGGCCGAGTCGTTGTCGAGGATCCCACCCAGCTGCCGCGGCTGGTTGGCGACGATCCCAGCCGGGCGGCCGCCGAACCGTGCCAGGCAGGTGATGATCGTCCTCGCCCACTGCGGCTTCAGCTCGAAGTAGGTGCCATCGTCGACGATCCGGCGGATCACCTCGTACATGTCGTAGGGCTGGCGGCCCGACTCGGGCAGCACATCGAGCAGCTCCTCGTCGGCGCGGTCGATCGGGTCGTGGCACGCGACGATCGGCGGCGCCTCCTCGCAGTTCTGCGGGAAGTACGAGAGGTACTGCCTGATCGCCTCGATGCAGGCGGGATCGTCGGGGACCTCCAGGTCCCCGACGCCGGAGGTCCGGCAGTGCACGCGCGAGCCGCCAAGCTGCTCCTGGGTGACGTCCTCGCCAACCGCCGCGCGCACCAGGTGGGGACCGGCCAGCGCCATCGAGCCGCGCCCCTTGACCATCGGCACGAAGTCGGCGAGTCCCGGGATGTAGGCGGTCCCGGCCGCACACGGCCCCATCAAGGCGGCGACCTGCGGGACCACCCCGCTCATCACCACCTCCTCGCGGAACAGGTGTCCCGAGCCCGCGAACAGCGATCCGACGGCCTCCTGGATCCGCGCCCCGGCCGAGTCGAGTAGCCACACCATCGGGATCCGCTTGCCGACCGCGAGCTCGCGCAGGCGGCCGACCTTGAGCTCGCCGGTCATCCCCATCGACCCGGCCATCACCGTGAAGTCGTAGGCGGCAACGGCGATCAGCCGCCCGCCCGACTTGCCGTAGCCCGTGATGACGCCGTCGGCGGGGGCCTCGCGGCCGGCCATCGCAGCCTGCGAGAAGTGCGGCCGCCCGTGGATCCCGAGCTCGACCCAGGTTCCCTCGTCGATCAGCAGCGCCAGCCGCTCGCGCGCGGTCAGCTTGCCGGCGGCGTGCTGCCTTTCGACCTTGTCGGCGCCGCCGCCCAGCTTGATGTGCTGGCGGCGGCGCTCCAGATCCTCCGCCAGCGGGCGCAGCAGGACGCTCATCCGACGGTCCCTCTCAACTCGGACAGCGACCGTCGCTGGCGACCGTCTGAGCTGAAGTTGTCGGGGCTCAGCCACGCCTCGAACACCGCACGCAGGGCGGGCCAGCGGCGATCGGTGATCGCGTACCAGGCGGTGTCACGGTTGCGGCCCTTGACCACCATGTGCTGCGCAAACACCCCCTCGAACGCGAACCCGAAGCGCTCGGCCGCCCGCCGCGAGGCCTCGTTGAGCGCGTTGCACTTCCACTCGAGACGCCGGTA
>JASHQV010000158.1 GCA_030038955.1 Solirubrobacteraceae bacterium | reverse complement strand
CGGTCACCGCCGCCGAGCAGCTGAAGGCGGACGGGATCGGTGCCCGCGTGCTCGACTGCTACTCGCTCAAGCCGATCGATGCCGACGCGCTGCGAGCCATGGCCGCGGAGGTCAGCGGCATCATCACGGTCGAGGACCACTGGCCCGAGGGTGGCCTCGGTGATGCTGTCCTGGCCGCGCTGGCCAGCGAGGCCGCGCGGCCTCCCGTGGTCAAGCTTGCCGTCCGCGAGATGCCCACTTCCGGCAAGCCGCAGGAGCTGATGCATGCAGCCGGGATCGACGCCGAGGCGATCGTCGCGGCGGCGCGGCAGCTCGCTGGAGCACGACTGGAGGCGTAGGCAAAATGCAGCCCATGGGACTGGGCACCTCTCTGTTCCTGATCGCCGTAGGCGCCGTGCTCCGATTCGCGATCACGGTCACGACCAAGGACGTGAACATCCAGACGGTCGGGGTGATCCTGATGATCGTCGGCGGCATCGGGCTGGTGCTGACGGTGTTCTGGATGGTCATCTCCACCGACCACCGCCGCTCGCTTCCGCGCGACGACGAGCAGCCGCCGACGCGGGTGCGCGACCCCGGCGGTCGCTACTGACGTCGTCTCACGCACGCGCTGACCGTACGCCGCTGGGCGGATGCGTTCTCACGACGAAGCTAGAGACGACCAAAGAGCGTCTGCATGAGCTCGTGAACGAGCCCTCCGAGCAGGAGGTGGCGGTGCGCCCCTGCGACGCGTCTGATCGCCATACGATGTGTCTCAGTCCGGTCGGCCAGCGCGCCTCGTCGGCGCCCGACGACGATCTGGCGGGATCGCGTGCGACAGTTCTCAGATCAGCACCTCGCGGCGCTGGCCGTCATGGTCCTGCTGGCCGTCGCCTGCGTGTGGACCGTGCGCCGCCACCCCGGCCGGTACGCCACCTGGCTGTGCCGCGTGCTCGCGCTGGCGATCTTCATCGGCTGGTTCGGCGAGTACATGGCGGACGTCGTCGAGGGCATCTACTCGACCCAGTACACGCTGCCACTGCAGCTCACCGACCTGATCTCGGTGACGTCGATCGCGGCGCTGCTGACACGCCGGCGACGGCTCGTGGAGCTGACCTACTTCTGGGCGTTCACGGCGACGCTGCAGGCGACGATCACCCCGGACCTCGCGTACGCGTTCCCGAGCGTCTTCTACTTCACCTACTTCATCTATCACGTGGGCGCGATCGTGGCCGCGTGCGTGCTCGTGTTCGGCCTTGGGATCCTGCCCCGGCCGGGCGCCTGGTGGCGTACGTTCGCGGTCACGCTGCTGTGGGCGGCGGTGGCCGGCACGGCCGACGTGATCACCGGTGGCAACTACATGTACCTGCGCGCCAAGCCCGTGCACGCGTCGGTGCTGAGCGTGCTCGGGCCGTGGCCGTGGTACATCGCTGGGGCGGCGGGCTTCGGAATCGTGATACTGCTGCTGGTCGAGGGGCTCACCAGGGCCGGGATCTCGCTGGCTGGGCGGCGGGCCGCGGTCGACGCCGAGGCGCGTCCGCGGCACGGCTCCCGCATGCCGTCTCACACCTGAGGAGCGCTTCTCCGTGTCGATGCTGCTCATGACTGCAGCCGCAGAGCGGGACTGCTTCCGCTCGACGCTGCCGACCGAGTGTGCCGTGAGCGGTCCCGAGCTAGCGTTCGGCGCGTGATTCGTACGAGGCGCCTGATGTTGCGGGCGTTCGTGCCCGACGACCGCGACGCCTTCGCGCTGGTGCTGCAGAACGAGCAGACGATGGCTGCGTGGGGCGGAGCGTACGGCGCGGAACGCGTTGACATGGAGCTCAGGCATTACCTGGAGCACGATGAGCGCTACGGCTTCGCCCCATTCGCCGTCTGGCTGGGGGATCAGCTCATCGGCGAGGTCGATCAACGCCCGGCCGACGCCCCGTCTCCAGATGTCCGAGTCAGCGTAGGTGGCGGCAATCTCGGCGACATCGTGATCCGCGTCGTCGTCACCGCTGGCGCCGCGACCGCGCAGAACCCGACCACCCTGACGAGGCTACGGCGTCTCGATGGCGTCTCAACAGCGACGGGGGCGGCGACGTGCCCGCGTCACTGGCGACGCGGCGCTCACTCGCCGCGCCACTGGTAGCGCAGAGCCGCCACTCCGCCGGCGATCGCGTCGTAGCTGGAGGGCTGCTTCGCCCACATCGACCAGTACGGGAGCGTGGCGCTGTCCGGGGCGCTCTCCGGCGGGTCGAGCTTGATCCGCAACGGCAGCAGCAGCGCGTCGCCGACGACGATTGCCTCGCCGACGTCGAGCAGTGGCAGCAGACCGGTGATCGCCGCCAGCGCGCCGGGGACCACGCGCGAGATCACCTCCTGGTCCTGGTCGTTGGTCAGGCGCATGATCACGAAGTTGTTGCACTGGCTGAGGATCGTGCGGCTGACGTCGCTGGGTCGCTGGCTGACGATCGTCAGGCAGACGCCGTACTTGCGGCCCTCCTTGGCGATCATCTCGAAAGCCTCCAAAGCGACCCGGTGCACGGGCGAATCCGAGCGATCGGCGGGCAGGTAGATATGGGCCTCGTCGCAGACGATGCACAACGGCGTGCGCAGCGACGCGTCCATCCAGAACTGCACGTTGTAGACGAACCGCGCGATCACGCCGGCCACCATCGGCAGGATTGGCGCCGGAACCTCGGACAGGTCAATCACCTTGATGCCGGCGGCGCCTGGCCCGGCCGACATCAGCTTCTGCGCCGTTTGCAGCAGCCAGTCGGCGACGGTCGCCGCCTCCGGCGGTTGGAAGATGAACGCGTACCGGGGATCCGCCAGCCGCGCCTCCAAGCGCGCGATCAGCCCCCCGAGCTTGCCGGCGAACGGCCCCGGGTCGACGCGGCCGCTCGGGTGGCGGACGATCACCTCGACCTCATCGCGGTGCGCCCAGTCGATCAGCTGCTCCAGCTCGTAGGGGACCGGAGAGTCGACGGTGGCGGTGGAGATCGCCTCGCGGGCGCCCTGCTCAGCCAGCGTCGAGCGCTTCAGCGTCTGGATCCGGTCGGTCAGCCACAGCCGCTGGTCGCCGGCGTTGATGTCGCTGTCGCTCAGCAC
Organism: Solirubrobacteraceae bacterium; assembly: GCA_030038955.1. GTDB lineage: Bacteria > Actinomycetota > Thermoleophilia > Solirubrobacterales > Solirubrobacteraceae > Palsa-465. The sequence continues at coordinate 5,707 of JASHQV010000158.1, read as the reverse complement.
CATCGACATCAGCTCGTCGCGCTCCAGCAGCCAGTAGGGGATGTGCAGGGTCTCGTCGGCCGCGTACAGGAGGTCGGCCGGCCCCGCCACTCGCAGACCGCGAGCCACCGGTGCTCGCTCGTCGGTCTGCCGCGTCAGTGGCATGTACTCGCCGTGCAGATCGAGCACGAGGATGTTGGCGTGCTCGAGCCGCGCGGCTCGCTCCAGCAGCAGCGCCACGGTCCAGCTCTTGCCGGTGCCGGTCGTGCCGACGATCGCGAGGTGACGCTGCAGCAGGCGGTTGCCATCGGCGACGGCGCTGCTCTCGCGGTCGGCCAGGTAGCGACCGAGCACGAGCCGCTCGCCGGCGCCGACGTCCTCGCCGAGGATCGCCATGAAGCGGCTGAGGTTGCTGCCCTCGACCAGATGGCAGCTGGCGCCGACGTGGGGATGCTTGGAAGCGCCCAGCCGGAACCGCCCGGAGTCGCCTTCGTGCGAGTCGAAGGTCCCGACCGGCATGATCCGCAGCTCGCTGCGCGTGCCCTGGGCCCCGTTTGCGGGCGACGATCGCGCGGCTCCTTCGACCAGACCGATCAGATATCCGTCGCCCGCCGGCAGCGCGACCATGTCGGACACGGTCGCCCGGTCGATCACCGCTGGCTTCGCCAGCTCGACGATCAGCCGGTCGGCATCGACGCTTGCCAGCGAGCCCAGCAGCAGTCCATCCGCGAGCGCCAGCGGCTCGCTCGACACCTGCCGCTCTTTGGTCTCCGTGGCCATCGTTCGACACTAGATCGGCAGGCGGCCAGCCGTGCCTTACGGTTGCCGCATAAGATTCAGCCGATGCCGAATCTCGGGCCGGCGATTGACAGGGTGCTCCAGCAGTGCCTGCAGGTGAATGGCGGGGAGAACGTGGTAGTGGTGGTCGATCCACCGTGCCATGAGATCGGCGTGGCGCTGCGCGACGCCGCCCGGCCGCTGGGCGCCGAGGTCGTGCTGATCGAGATGGACCAGCGGGACACCAATGGCAGCGAGCCGCCGGCGACGGTCGCCGCCGCGATGCTGGCGGCCGACGTGGTGATCGCGCCGACGAGCCGCTCGCTCAGCCACACGATTGCGCGCAAGCAGGCGAACGACGCCGGCGCTCGGGTGGCGACGATGCCGGGTGTCACCGCCGACATGCTGGCGCGGCTGATGACCGGCGACTTCGAGCAGATGGCGGCTCGCTCGCAGGCAGTTGCCGACCTGCTCAGTCGCGGCTCCGAGGTCCGCATCAGCTGCCCGCTCGGAACCGACCTGCGGCTCGATCTGGGGGACCGTCAGGCGATCTCCGACGACGGTGATCTACACCGCCCCGGCGACTTCGGCAACCTGCCCTGCGGCGAGGCGTTCATGGCGCCGGTCGGCGGCGACGGCAGGATCGTCACGGTCAGTCTGGCCCCCGACGGGCTGAGCGATCCACCGGCGACGCTGACTCTCGAGAACGGGCACATCGTCGCTGCGGCAGACGGCCTCGGGCCGGACTTCCTGGCGCAACTCCAAGCCCACGGCGAGGCCGGCACCAACCTGGCGGAGCTCGGAGTCGGGACCAACGAGCGCGCGAAGCTGACTGGCAACATGCTCGAGGACGAGAAGATTCTTGGCACCGTGCACGTCGCGTTCGGCGCCAGCGGCGGCATCGGCGGTACCGTCGCGGTGCCGATTCACCTCGACGCGCTGGTCGCCGACCCGACGGTTCAAGTCGACGGGCGTGCTGTGCTCGAGGACGGTCGCTTCGTCATCTGAAGCGCGACGACTGCTGGCCGTCCCCAACGTCTCGGAGGGACGCGACCGCGGCACGATCGAGCGGATTGCGCGGGCTTTCGGCCCAGGTCTGCTCGACGTGCACAGCGATCCCGACCACAACCGCAGCGTGTTCACGCTGGCGGGGTCGGCCGGCGAGCTGCACGAGGCGGTGCTGGCGGGGGCGGCCGAGACGATCGCGCTGATCGACCTCGAGCGGCATCAGGGCGCCCACCCCAGGGTGGGCGCCCTCGACGTCGCGCCGATCGTCCACACGACGCCGGCGGATCGCGGCGCCGCCGGCGCCGAGGCGCTGGTGCTGGCGGACCGGCTCGGCGACGAGCTGGAGCTGCCGGTGTTCCTGTACGGCGCGCTGTCGCCGTCCGGACGCACCCGCGCCGAGCTGCGCCGGGGCGGCCCGGCGGGACTGGCCAAGCGGATCGAGGCCGGCGAGCTGAGCCCGGACTTCGGTCCGAGCCGGCTGCATCCAACGGCCGGGGCGGTGCTGGTGTCCGCGCGCCCGCCGCTGGTCGCGTTCAACGTCGAGCTGGCGCCGCCGGCGACCCTCGACGACGCCCGTCGGATCGCCGCGCTGATCCGCGAGAGCGGCCCCGAGGGGCTGCCCGGCCTGCGTGCGCTCGGCCTGTGGCTGAGCGCACGCGGGTGCGCGCAGGTGTCGATGAACGTCGAGGACCACGAGCGCCTGCCGCTGGCGGAGGTCGTCGCCGCGATCGCCGCGCACGCCACGCCCGCCCGGGCCGAGCTGGTCGGCCTCGCGCCGGCGGCGGCGTTCGCGGGGTTCCCGGACGAGCTGCCGGTCACGGGCCGCCGCTACCTGGAGGACGCCCTGCGGGACGGATGACCGACGTCAGACCGAGATCGCCGGTTTGCCGATCGCCCTCGTCGCGGGCGCCAGCACGTGCGCGATCACGGCGGCGACGGCGAGCAGCGCCGCGGCATACGCGATTCCGACGACGGGCGCTGCCCCGGCCTGGCCGCTGACGCCCACCGCCTGCCCGATCACCCGCTCGGGGCCCCAGAATGGCAGTAGCTTGGCGATCGTCTGCGTCGAGCTCAGCGTCAGCTGGATCCCGACCACCCCGATCAGGATCAGCACGCCTTCGAGCTCGTGCGGGGCGAGCGCGCCGACCGCCAGTCCGAACGGCACGCTGGTGACGGCGACCAGCTCGACGCCGATGCCGAGCAGCACCGGATGCGGCGGCCCGGTGCCGACGACCATGATCACACTGAACACAGCCGCCACGACGACGCCGAACAGCTCCAGGAACAGCAGCCGCCCGAGCAGCAGCTCATACGGGTGGTAGCCGGCGAGCACCAGTCGCTGATCGGCTGGCCGCGCCGTCAACGCGGCAAAGATCGATGCCCCCGCTACCGAGAACGCCATCGCGATCCCGCCGGTGATCGCGGCATGGTGTGGGCCCCCGCTGATCGAGGAGCCGTAGAACGCAAGCGGCAGCCCGGTCAGGAGCCCCATCGCAAGGTGGCGCCGGAGCAGCTCGCGTCCGGTCATCGTCGCGGGCGTGAGCACGCGCCTCAGCCGGATCGTGCCGCTCACCATCATCGCAGCGAAGCCTCGACTGCCGTTGGCGGCTTGCCCGGGATCGTCAGCTCCAGCACGCGGTCGACCAGCGACAGCTCCGCCAGCAGATGCGTGACTACGACCACCGCCATCCCGTCGGCCTGCCAGCCCGCGACGTGCTCCCAGAAGCTGACATAGGCGCCACGGTCGAAGCCCTGATATGGCTCATCCAGCAGCAGCACGCGCGCGCCACCGAGCAGCGCCAGCGCCAGGTTGAGCTTCTGCCGTGAGCCGCCGGACAGGTACCTGGTCGGGGACCGATCACCGACGGGAAAGCCGAGCTCGGCGAGCAGCGTCCGCCCCTGCTCGATCACCTCGCGTCGCGAGAGTCCGAGCGCCGGCGCGAACAGCGCCAGGTGCTCGTCTGCGGTGAGCAGGTCGAACAACCCCGGTATCTGCGGGCAGTAGCCGACCCGTCCGCGGACGCGAAGGTTGCCGGCGTCGGGTCGGATCACGCCGGCGCAGATGCGCATCAGCGTGGTCTTGCCGGCGCCGTTCTCGCCGACGATCGCGACCGCCTCGCCGGCTTCAACCGACAGCGACACCCCATCCAGGACGAGCTTGCGTCCATACGAGTGCCGGATCGCCAGCGCCTCCAGCAGTGGGGTCCGGGTCGCCACGGTCATCTCTCGGCGATCGTGCTTACGCGCATCTCGATACAAGCGTGGAGCTGCTGCGCATCCGGTGCATCGGTGTCAGTCCACCTGCCCGGGTGCAGAGAGTACGGATCCCGAATCCCCCGCCGCTGGATCCTGGCTAAAGTCCGACATAGAGATGGCCCAGGCAAAGCGTAAGCGCCGCACCAAGCACCGGGGCAACGCCGCCGGCACGATCGAGGCGCGGGGACGCACCGGACGCCCGCCCAGCCCCGACGAGCGCAAGCGCGCCGCCCGCAACAAGGCGCGCGAGGAGCGCCTGACGAAGGAGCCGACCTGGTCCCAGTCGTTCCGCCGCGCGCTGCTCGCCGCCGGCCTGATGTTCGTGTTCCTGCTGCTCACCGACCACACCAAGCACGGTAGCCCGATCATCACCGCGGTCGTGTTCGCGTTCGTGGCGATGGCGATCTACGTGCCGGCCGGCTACTACCTCGAGCGCTTTCTGTGGAAGCGGCGGATGGCGCAGATGGGCGCCAGGGCTGGGCGGAGCTGATGCTCGACGTCCGCATGTTCACGGTCGGGCCGCTGCAGGAGAACTGCTTCTTCGTGCGCGAGCAGGGCGCCGACCGCGCCGTCATCGTCGACCCCGGCGAGGAGCCTGAGCGCCTGCTCGAGGCCAGGGACGCGCTCGGAGTCACGAGCGTCGAGGCGATCCTGCTGACGCACACGCACTTCGATCACATCGGCGCGGTGGCGCCGCTGGCGCGGGCAACCGGCGCGCCCGTGTACTGCCCGGAGGCCGAGCGCCAGGTGCTGGCCAACATCATGGAGTACGTGCAGATGCCCGGGATCGGCCCGTTCGAGAGCTACGAGGCCGACGAGCTCGTCACCGGCGGCGAGACCCTGGAGCTCGCCGGGCTGACGTTCGACGTGCGCTTCACACCCGGCCACAGTCCCGGACACGTGACCTACGCGGCGCGCGGCGAGAACGCGCTGCTGTCCGGAGACGTCCTGTTCCAGGGCTCGGTCGGGCGCGTCGACCTGCCGGGCGGCGACTGGCCGACGCTGTTGGCCTCGATCGAGTCGCTGATCGAGGAGTTCCCTGCCGAGACGGTCGTGTACCCGGGCCACATGGGGATCACGACGCTCGGGCAGGAGCGCGCATCGAATCCGTTCCTGCGCGAGCTCGTCGAGGGTCCTACGGGCCCTAAGCGGTGAGTCGCCGCCCACCCTCGTCAGGCGGGCCGCAGTCGTGATCCAGGCCCCGAAGGGGACGTTCGACGTCCTGCCCCCCGATGCGGAGCGCCGGGCGCTGCTCGAGTCGCACGCCCGCAAGATCCTCGGCGCCGCCGGCTACGGCCGGATCGAGACGCCGACGTTCGAGTCGACCGAGCTGTTCGCGCGCGGCGTGGGGGAGGCGACCGACATCGTCCAGAAGGAGATGTACACGTTCGACGACGGCGGCGGTCGCTCGCTGACGCTGCGCCCGGAGGGGACCGCGCCGGTCTGCCGCGCCTACGTGGAGCACGGCATGCACAAGCTCTCCCAGCCGGTCAAGCTCTGGTACCTGGAGAGCTTCTTCCGCGCCGAGCAGCCGCAGAAGGGGCGCTTCCGCCAGTTCTGGCAGGTAGGAGCCGAGGCGATCGGCACCGATGCTCCCGAGGCCGACGCGGAGCTGATCGTGCTGCTTGCGGAGCTGCTTGAGACGATGCTCGTGAAGGGCGTGCAGCTGCGCCTCGCGAGCCTCGGC
>JASHQV010000157.1 GCA_030038955.1 Solirubrobacteraceae bacterium | reverse complement strand
TGCGCAGGCAACGGCCGCGGCGGCGCTTGCTCGCCTCAGGCGGTGGCCGCTCGCCTCAGCTGGTGTTCATCGCCCCCCCGGATGGCATGTGGCGTTCAGCCGCGGCCCAAGGGGCGCAGGGCAAGCGGCTGCCCACGCGAGCGGCGCAGCAGCAGGAACGCGACCGTTCCCCACATGCCGGGCACCCACAACGAGATCGCGTGATACACGAGCGTCGCCGCGGTGGCGGTGCTGGCGCCCAGCCCGAACAGCACGAACATGCCGACGAAGCTCCCATCGAGTACGCCAACTCCGCCGGGGATCGGCAGGAAGTTCGACAGGTAGCCGATCTGGTAGGAGAGCACCACCGTCGACAGCGGTGGCGACGCGCCGGCTGCCTTGAAGCACACCTCGAGCACGAGGATGTCGAACCACAGGAAGCCGGTCGCGCCGATGATCCGCCAGTCCAGCCGGAAGAGGATGGCGGCGGTGTCCCGGACCGACTCCGCGGTGCCGCGCAGCAGCGCCACCAGCCGCCCTTCGGTGCGGTCGCCGAGCAGCCGGTCGACGAACCGTGGGAGCGCCAGGAAGGCGAAGAACACGACCACGCCGACCGCTCCGGGCAGCAGCGTCAGCAGCGGATCGTGCTTGCCGGGGATGATCCCGAACCATGCTGCCAACCCGATCACGGCCAGCGTGATCACGTTGAGCGCGCTGGTCAGCAGGAACAGGACCGCTGAGCGCTCCGCCACGCGTCCGGGCTTGGCGCCGCGCTCCACCAGCAGCCAGGCGCCGACTGCGACGCTGCCCGCACCGCCCACCGACACGGCGGCCCCGAATGCCAGCTCGCTCAGCGCGACCCTGGCGCCGAGCCGGAATGGCGCCCGCTCGAACACCTGCAGGAAGGCGATCACGTAGCAGGCGCACGACAAGATCTCCAGCGCCACCGCCGCGACGATCAGCGCCGCCGCCATATGCGTCACCTCGTGAGCGACGCGATGCAGCCCGGGCACGGCCAGCAGCAGGCCGACGACGAGCAGCACCAGGATGACCAGCGAGATCAGGCCGTTGCGCAGGCGCTTGGTCGCGTTCGCCTCGTCCAGCGTCGGCTCATCGTGCCCCGAGGACCGGTACTCCGTGCCTGATCCTGTGCTGGACAACCTCGACTATTCAAGCAACTATGCTGCACCGGTGGCCTGCCTCGGGTTGCGTGACCACGATCTGGTCGGGATCCGGGCCGGCAACCCCGGGCCGCTGACGCTGACCGGCACCAACAGCTGGATGGTCGGGCGGGATCCCGCCTGGCTGATCGATCCCGGGCCACTGATGAGTGAGCATCTGGCTGCGCTCGAAGACGAGCTCGGTCGCCGCGGCGGCCTCGGCGGCATCGCTCTGACCCATGATCACGACGATCACGCGGAGGCGGTGCCGGCGATCCGGGCGCGGCATCCCGGCACGACGGTCGCGGCGGCGCGGGGCGAGGTGGACGTGCGGCTCGGGGACGGCGACCGCTTCGGACCGTTCGAGGCGCTGGCGCTGCCTGGGCACGCCGCTGACCACCTCGTGTTCTTCGCTGGACGGGTCTGCTTCACCGGCGACGCCGTGCTGGGCGAGGGCAGCGTGTTGATCGCCCCGGACCCCGGCGCGCTGGCTGCCTACCTGGCCGGGCTGGAGCGTCTGCGGGCGCGCCGGCCGGTGGCGCTGTGTCCCGGTCACGGTCCCGTGCTGACCGATCCAGAGGCGAAGCTCAGCGAGTACATCGAGCATCGTCTCGAGCGGGAGCGACGCCTGCTCGCAGCCCTCGATCGGGGTGGGCGCACCGTCCAGGAGCTGCTCGACAGCGCCTGGTCGGATGTGCCCGCGGCGCTGCGTCCGGCCGCCGCGCTGACGCTGGCCGCGCACCTGGACAAGCTGGCGGGCGAGGGCCGGCTCCCGGATGGAGTTGAGCGTCCCGCCTGGCCCGAGCAGGCCCCGGCTCGCTGAGCGTCAGACGGGCCTGGCCGAGCTCGCGGGGACGAACAGGCGCTTGCGGGCGAGCTCCAGCGCCGCCGTCAGCGGCGTCGCGCCGATCGACTCGGAGTCGTCGAAGATCTGGCGCAGCGTGCCCGCGATGCCGCGGACCCGCCGCCGGGCGGCGGCCGGGTCATACCCGCCCGCCTCCTCGGCGATGTTGATCAGGCCGCCCGCGTTGGCGACGAAGTCCGGCGCCCACAGGATCCCGCGCGCGGCCAGCAGGTCCGCGATCTCGTCGCTCGCCAGCTGGTTGTTGGCCGCCCCGGCGACGATCCGGCAGCGCAGCCGTGGAACGGTCTCGTCGTTGAGGACGCCGCCAAGCGCGCAGGGCGATAGTACGTCCACGTCCGCCTCGAGCGCGCGCTCCGGCGTCATCCAGCGTGCCCCCAGGCGCTCGGCGGTGGCGCGCTTGCCGGGATCGACGTCGGCTGCAAGCAGCCTCGCGCCATCTCGCAGGCAGCGCCGCGCCACCCGCTGGCCGACGTGACCCAGCCCGAGCAGGCTGATGCTGCGGCCGCGCAGCGACGGGCTCCCGAACACGCGCTCGCAGCAGCTCTGGATCGCGATGTAGACGCCGAGCGAGGTCATCGGGCTCGGGTCCCCGGAGCCGCCACGGCGCCGCGAGAGACCGGCCACGTGCGGGGTGCGGGTCGCGATCAGGCTCATGTCGCGACTCGAGGTGCCGACATCCTCGGCGGTGATGTAGCGGCCGTCGACGGAGTCGACCGTGTCGGCAAAGTCCAACAGCGCCGCGTGGCGGCGCTCGCGGCTCAGCTTGATGTGCGGCGGCACCATGATCACGCCCTTGCCGCCGCCGAGCGCGAGCTCGGCGACCGCTGCCTTGTACGTCATCGCGCGGGACAGTCGCATGCCGTCGCGCATTGCCGCCACCGGATCGTCGTACACCCACATGCGGCATCCGCCGCACGACGGTCCCCGGATCGTCGAATGGATCGCGACGATCGTGTAGAAGCCCGACCGGCGGCCCCGCCGGATCAGGACCTCCTCGTGATCGAGCTTTTCCAGATAGCGGTCGATGGCGGGCCGGACTGTATCGCTTGCGACCCCCGTATCACCTGCGGCGCGGCCGCGCCCGTCAGCTGCTCCGCGATCGCGCCTGGCCCCGCCATGTGGCCGCGCCGTGGTCGAGCCGCAACGACCGACGCGGTAGTCTCAGCCGCTGACATGGGTGCTGCGTCTGGAGTCGCCATTCCGGTCGCATTCGGAGCCGGGCTGATCTCGTTTCTGTCCCCGTGCGTGCTGCCACTGGTTCCCGGCTACATCTCGTCGGTGGCCGGGGTGGCGCCGGCGGAGATCAGGGCCCGCCGGGTGATCGGGCCGACGCTCGCGTTCGTCGGAAGCTTCTCGGTGATCTTCATCGCGCTCGGCCTGCTGGCGCGTCAGGCGCTGCGCGGTGCGCTCACCGGGCCGACCGCGGTGAAGGTGTGCGGCGCCGTGATTGTGCTTATGGGCGTGCTGTTCGTGCTGGCGCCGTTCGTGCCCCGGCTCGCGCGGGAGTGGCGCGTGCCACGGCTGATGGAGCGCGCCGGACGCGGCGGGCCAGTGCTGGTCGGCGCCGCGTTTGCGCTGGCCTGGACGCCGTGCACGGGTCCGACGCTGGGGGCGATCCTGACCGCCGCCGGCACCTCCGCTTCGGCGCTGCGCGGTGCCTTCCTGCTGGCCGTCTACTGCGCCGGGCTGGGGGTGCCGTTCCTGATCACCGGCCTCGCGTTCGGGCAGGTCACCGCTGTGTTCAAGGTCGTCAAGCGCCACTACCCGGTCGTGATCGGCGCCGGCGGCCTCGTGCTGGTGGGGATGGGCGTGCTGATCTGGACGGGTCAGTTCACCGAGCTGAACATCACCGTCAGCCACTGGCTGAGCACGCTCGGGCTGCC
>JASHQV010000156.1 GCA_030038955.1 Solirubrobacteraceae bacterium | reverse complement strand
CCGGCTGGTCGTTCTCGGTGCCGATCCGAACGAGCACGTCACGGGTACTGAGGTAGCGGCGGAGCATGCTGAGCAGCGTCACCCGTCGCTCCAGCATCTCCATCAGCGCGTTCAGCTCGCTGACGTCGCCCTGCTGCTCGAAGTGCAGCAGGCGGCTGGTGCCGTCGACGTACAGGGTCTCCTCGGCCGACTCGGCGATCTCGGTGAACACCGGCGAGAGCGCCTCGAGGAAGACGGCCTCGCGATCGGACAGCGACGGGTCGCGGAGGCGCTGCTGCAGCATCCGGGCGCCGAGCCCGATCCCCACCAGCCGCTCGTTGAGGTAGGAGGCGGCCCACTCCGCCAGCCCCGGGTCGACCGGCTGCTCGAACGTGAACAGGCGCTTGGTGACGCCGCCCGTGGAAGTGATCACCACCACCATCAGCACCTGCGGCTGCAGCGCCAGCACCTCCACGTGTCGGATCGTCGAGGTCTCGATCGGCGGCGCCGTGACGATTGCGAGCAGGTCGGTGATCTGGCTGAGCGCCTCGGTCGTGGAGCGCACGGCCGCGTCCAGCTCGCGCCTGACCAGCGACAGCGAAAGCGACGGTTGCGGCGAGCTGTCGACGTCGGGGGCGGCCAGCAGCTGATCGACGAAGTAGCGGTAGCCCGCTTCGGTCGGCACCCGGCCGGCGGACGTGTGCGGGTGGGCCAGCAGCCCGAGGTCCTCGAGACACGACAGCTCGTGGCGGATCGTCGACGGCGCCCAGTCGATCCCCACGCTCAGCGACTTCGAGCCGATCGGGGCCCCCTGCGCGAGGTAGTCCTCGACCACGTGGCGCAGAACCAGCTCCTGTCGTTCACTCAGCATGGATCAGATTTTATGAAGGCCGCGGGCGAGGCAGACGAGGGTCGAGGAGCGAGCGTGCGGCGGAGCCGACAACGGCCTCGCACGCCCTCGGTCAGTCGCCCGCGATCGTGGCGACGCCGTTGCGGATGATCCGCCGTCCCGACTGCACCGCTTCAAGGTGGGCGGTCGCGACGCCGTCGCGCACGTCGGTGACCTCACCGCTGACCACGATCTCCTCGCGCAACTGCCCGATCCCGCGGAACTCCACCTCGAGCGACTGCAGCCGCTCCGGTCCGCCGGTCGCCTCGGTCACCGCGCGAGCGACCTGCGCCATCGTCCACAGCCCGTGCAGGATCCGCCCCGGCAACCCAACCTGCTGGGCGAACTGCTCGTCGATGTGGATCGGGTTGAAATCGCCCGATGCGCCCGCGTACCGGTAGGTCACGTAGGGGTCGGGCGTGACCTTCAGCTCGATCTGCTGGCCCGGTCGCACGCCGCCGTCCGGCTGGCCCGGCCGCACGCCGCCGTCTGGGCTCATGCCTCCGCGACCCCCCTGACGATGTTCGTCCAGGTGCCGACGCAGACGGTCGCGCCGCGCTGGTTGAGCGACGTCGTCTCGAACGCGTAGACGCCGAGCTCGCCGCGCTGGTGGATGTCGGTGACCTCGGCGGTCGTGCTGATCTCGTCGCCCGCCACCACCACCCCGCTCCAGCGGAACCGCTGGGCGCCGTGCACCAGCATCGCGAAGTCGATCTCCAGCTCCGGGTCGAACAGCACCGGCCCGAGCATCTTCCCGGCGTACACGACCGCGAACATCGGCGGCGCCAGAAGGTCCGCGTAGCCCGCACGCCGGGCGGCCTCGAGGTCGTGGTGCAGCGGGTTCGTCTCCCCTACCGCGGAGGCGTACTCGCGGATCTTCTCGCGGCCGACCGCGTAGCCGACCGCGGCGTAGGTCTTGCCGATCCTGTCGGTGGGCAGCGGCACGGGCGGCAGTCTCTCAGAAGATCGTCGGGGCCGAGCCGCGGTCGACCGCACAGGCAGCGCCGAGGCGGTTCGCCGCCTGCTACGAGCGGCGGAACGGCGAGCCACATCTCCCCCTCGATCGCGCCCGGCACGACCGCGCTGACGAGCACGTCACTGGTGGCGAAGCGGTCGGCGAACAGCGCCCAAGCTGGTCGCCCCAAGCTGCTCGCCGACCCGATCCCCCCCGGACGCGCCCGCCACCACGCAAGCATGTCCCCAGCGGCCGAGATCCACCGCGACGATCGTCGCACGGGCAAAGATCCCCTGGCTGCGCACGGGTGGAGTAGATTTGAGGGAGCGAAACATGCGAAAGGAGATTGACTTATGAGCATTTCTATCGGGGACACCGCGCCCGACTTCCAGGCCGAGACCACCCAGGGACCGATCAGCTTCCACGACTGGATCGGCGACTCGTGGGCGGTGCTGTTCTCGCATCCGAAGGACTTCACCCCGGTCTGCACGACGGAGCTCGGCTACATGGCGAGCATCCAGCCGGAGTTCGAGCGCCGTGGCGTGAAGATCCTCGGCCTGTCGGTCGACCCGACCGACAAGCACAGCGACTGGATCAAGGACATCGAGGACGTGCAGGGCACGACCGTCGACTACCCGATCATCGCCGACACCGATTTCAACGTCGCGAAGCTGTACGAGATGCTGCCGGCGAGCACCAGCGGCGACGCCGTCACGCGCACGCCGGCCGACAACCAGACGGTCCGCAACGTGTTCGTGATCGGCCCTGACAAGAAGATCAAGCTGATCCTCGTCTACCCGATGACGACGGGGCGCAACTTCGACGAGGTGCTGCGCGTGATCGACAGCCTGCAGCTCACCGCCAAGCACCGCGTCGCCACGCCCGCTCAGTGGAAGCAGGGCGAGAAGGTGATCGTCACGGGCGCCGTGCCGGACGACGAGGCGCGCGAGCTGTTCGGCGAGTTCGAGCGGCCCAAGCCCTACATCCGGATCGTGCCAGACCCCTCCGGGGTCAGGTAGCCGCCGGCACTCACAAGCGCCTGCCGGGGCGGGCGGCTGACCAGCTCGCCCGCCCCGCCCTTCGGGACCTGCATCCGCTTCGCTCCCACGCTTGCCAGGGCGCCGTACCCACGCGGTACCCTGAGGGGCATGGCGAGACGCTCCTCCATCCTGGCCGCCGACGCCGATCGCGATCGCGTCGCCGAGCAGCTGCGGCAGGCCGCGGTGGAGGGTCGGATCTTTGCGCACGAGCTCGAGGAGCGACTGGGCCGCGCGCTCAGCGCCCGTACCTACGGTGAGCTCGATGCGCTGGTCGCCGACTTGCCTAGCGCCGCCGCGACCACCCGCCCCCGCTCGCGAACCGCGAGGGTGGCAAGCGCACATCCGGTCGCGGCCGTGGCCGTGCTGGTTGCGATGACGATCGTGCTGCTCGTCGTCGCGGCCGTGGTGATGGCCGGGCTGTTCGCCTTCTCGGGCGCCTGGATACTGCTGGCGGTGATCGTGTTCGCCCGGCACGGCATGTGGTATGGCGGCGACGTACGCAGCCACCACCATGCTTACCACGGCCGGCGTGGCCACCGCCCGTACTCGCTGCCGTGATCACGATCCGTACTGAATACGGTAAGCACCGTCCGTGCTGAGTACGGTAAGTGTCGTGCTCGCGACGCCGACCTGTACTGTCGTCTAGGTAACCACTAGACGGTCGTCACCCGGCACCTAGACGATCCGCCTCGCTCAACTAGACGTTGATCGCTCGCGCCGACCCCCGGTGCGTCGATACCTTGATCGCACGCACTTCGGCCTGTGACACAGATCGAAAGCGTGAGCTTCCGCGATCGGGCGGAGCAGTCAAATCGCTGAAGCCAACGGCTTCAGGCAACGAACAAATCCGGGGGATTTCTCTCAATGCGTCGTATCTTCAAGTCTCGCAGGCGTGCACTCGTTGCGCTCTCCGCGATCGCCGTGCTGGCGTTCGCCGGAGCGGCGGTTGCATATCTGAGCTCAACCGGCAGTGGCTCCGGCACGGGCAACGTGACCGCATCCAGCGCCAACCTGGTGCTCACGTTCTCGCAGCCGGACTTCACCGCGCTGCCGCAGACCAACACCGTCGACATCTACGCGACCAACAATGGGAACAGCGTGGAGGAGTTCAGCGGGCTGACCTCGTTCTCGGTCAGCTCGACCAACCCCACCACGTGTCCCGCAGGGTCGTTCGTCGCGGGAACGCCATCGGTGACCTCGCAGGAGATCCCCGCGGACGGGACACCCCATCTGGTAGGGACCGTGAGCGTGACGTTCACGAACCTCTCGCAAGCCCAGAACGGGTGCATCGGTACCGGCACGGCGACCTATACGGCGTCCTCCAACTGACCGCACAGGGTGGGGGGGGCGGCGGCTGTTCCAGCCGCCGCCCCCCCACCAACCGCCACGGGGGCTGACTTCGCGCAGCTCTGCCGAGCACACCAGCCGTCGGCTCTGGTCGCACTCCTGACCGCGTCGAATCCAGGTGAACCTCTTCTGATCGTTCGGTTACTCACCTCAGTGACCTGTACCTCCTACCAGTGACCTCTCTCTCCTCATACAGCGCGCTGATGCGACCCCGCGGTCGCACGATCGGCGGCGTGGTCGGGCTTCTCGTGCTGATCGGCCTGGTGGTCGCTTACACGAGCGCTGGCAGCGTCGATCCGGCGTTTGCGCTGTCGATGCGCCAGCCGATGGTCTCCGGCATCGCCGGTGCAGCAAATCCGACCGACGTAATCTCGATCCTGCGACGGAAGTGGTCCGGGAAGGTCGTGATCGGCCCCGTTCGAGGCCTGCCCCGCGGTGTCAGCGCGAGCCTTGGTGGGCACGCGACGCTACGCACGTCCGCCGCCTCCGTGCTCCTGACGGTGGTCGTCAGACCCGCCACGGCACCCGGCAGCTACAGACTGGTCGTGCACGGCCGGACGCTCGGCCGCGGCCGCAGGCATGTGCTGCGGGCGCGTGCGGTGTTCACGCTGAAGGTGCCGCCGGCGGCGCGTTTCACGATCTCCGGCCATCTCAGCTCGCCGCTGGGCTTGGGCCGCAGCCAGACGCGAGCGCTGGACCTATCGGTCACAAATCCCGAGACGACCGCGATGACGGTGACGGACATTCGCGTCAAGCTCGCCTCCGTCAGCCCTCGGGCCGGCGCCCAGGGCGCCTGTAGCCAGTCGGGCCCGGACAGCCCCAACTTCCGCATCGTCAACCTTCCGCCGCGCTACGCGGTGAAGGTTCCCCCCGACTCCACCAGGCGGCTCGCCGCCGTCGGAGGCGGGCGTCAGCCGATCGTCACGTGGCTTGACCAGAGCTGGAATCAGGTCGGGTGCCTGGGCGCGGTTCTGCACTTCTCATACGCGGCCCGCGGGTGGTACTGAGATGCGTAGACGCCGTTCGGTCGTGCTTGCCCTGCTGCTGCTGACGGCGCTCGCCGTGGCCGGCGGAGCTGGTGCCTACCTGTCGTCCCAGGGTGCCGGCGCGAGTACTGGCTCGACCGACATCACGCTCGGTCAGCTGACGATCACGAGCGCCACTGCCACCCAGGGGCTGCTCCCCACCGGAACCGCCAGCGGAGACGTGAACGTGGTCGTCCACAATGGCAACGCTGGCCCTGTGCACGTCAACTCGATCGCGCTGGACAGCTCCGAGGGCAGCAGCGGCTTCTCGGCGAACGCCGCCGGCTGCCAGCTCAGCTTCTCCACCCAGACCAACGGCGGTGATGGCTGGACGATCGGCGCCGACAGCAGCCTCTCGGTCGACCTGACCGACTCGGTCACGATGGGCACCGGTGCCGCCAGCAGCTGCCAGGGCCAGAGCTTCACCGTCTACCTGGAGACGAGTTAGCGATGGGCATGTCAAAGTGGTCGCTGATCTCCGATCGCTGGCGGACCGGTGCGACCGTGATCGCCTTGACCACGTCGCTGATCCTGATCGATGCGGGCGTCGCCGCCGCCTACTTCACCGCCTCCTCGGCGGCCGGCGGCAGCAGCACTGTCACGGCAGCGACGCTGCCTCAGGCGAACACGCCAAGCGTCAGCGCCTCCGGCAACGCCGTCACCGTCAGCTGGACGCAGAACACGGTCAGCGGCGCGTCGCTCGGGAGCTACTCGGGGGGCGGCTACCTGATCAGGCGCTACGCCAGCTCGGGAGGCACCGCGATCGTCCCGGGCTCGTCGTGCGGCCAGACGGTGAGCGGCGCGGGCACGACGCTGAGCTGCACCGAGAGCGCGGTTCCCCCCGGCAGCTGGTACTACGAGATCACGCCGGTGCTGAACGACTGGACCGGCGGCGCCAGCGCAGCGAGCGCGGTCATCACGACTGGCGTCGCGACCGACGTCGTCACGAGCTCCGCGAATCCCGCCACGATCGGGACGCCGGTCACCTACACTGCGACGGTCACGGGCGCGGCGGGGACGCCAACGGGGAGCGTCACCTTCGAGGATGGCGGCACTCCAATCGCGAGCTGTGGCTCGGATGGCGCGGTCACGCTGAACAGCAGCGGCGTCGCCACATGTAGCGTGACCTACACGACCGCTGGATCAAGTTCGATCACGGCGCCCTACGGAGGCAGTGCCAGCTACAGCTCGGCCGCGAGCAACACCCTCAGCGAGACGATTACATTGCTAACAGCGACCGATATCGTGACGTCGTCTCAGAACCCCGCTCCCACTCATACAGCGGTGACCTACACGGCAACCGTCACCGGCGCCGCTGGCACTCCGACGGGCAGCGTCACTTTCAAAGACGGTGGCACTCCGATCTCCAGCTGCGGCGCCGCGGGGACCGTCACGCTGAGCAGCAGCGGCGTCGCCACCTGCACCATCACCTACACGACCACAGGATCACACTCCATCACTGCTCCATACAGCGGCAACACCGACTACGGCACAGCGGCTGGCAACACCCTGAGCGAGACAATCGCGAGCGCCAGTACGACGGCGCTCGCCTCGAATTACGATCCGGTCGCCACTGGCGCGCCGGTAACTTACACGGCGACGGTCACGGGCAGTGGATCGACTCCGAGCGGCACCGTCACCTTCAAAGACGGCGGCACCACGATCGCCAGCTGCGGCACGGCCGGAGCCGTCACGCTGAGCAGCAGCGGCGTCGCCACCTGCACCGTCACCTACACGACCGCCGGCTCCCACGCGATCACCGCCTCCTACAGCGGCGATGCCAGCCACGCGAGCTCCACGTCCAGCACGCTGACGCAAACCGTCAGCACCGACAGCAATGTCTTGGCCGAGTCGAGTCCCACGATACAAGCTGAAGGCACGATCAAGGTGACGTTCAACGGTACCGCGAGCGATAACGATGCCGTGACCGTCTACTATTGCCTCGGTTCGGTCAGCGCGTGTACGAGCGCCAACGCGTCCGGTTCACTCACCGTGACCCCGTCCGGCGGCGAGCACGGCTCTAACTACACTTGGTCTGCCGGTCCTGTGACACTGAGCAAGAACACCGTGTACACGACGCAGGCCTACCAGACCGATCCACTCGGTTCGCTGCTGGCGAGCACTGCCCTGCAGTTTACGGCCTAGATTCCAGGTCCAGCACCGCCAGGAACGCCTCCTGCGGCACCTCGATCCGGCCCACCTGCTTCATCCGCTTCTTGCCGCGCTTCTGCTGCGCTAGCAGCTTGCGCTTGCGCGAGATGTCGCCGCCGTAGCACTTGGCGATCACATCCTTGCGATACGCCTTGATCGTCTCGCGGGCGATGATCCTGGAGCCGATCGCCGCCTGGACCGGCACGTCGTACTGCTGCCGGGGAATCTTCTCGCGCAGCTTCTCCACCATCGTGCGTCCCACCTCGGTCGCCTTCGCGCGATGCACGAGCATCGACAGCGCGTCGATCGGCTCGCCGGCCAGCAGAATCTGCAACTTGACGAGATCGGACTCGCGCATCCCGGTCAGCTCGTAGTCGAGCGACGCGTAGCCACGGGTGCGCGACTTCAGCTGATCGAAGAAGTCGAGCACGATCTCGGCCAGCGGCAGGTCGTAGTTGATCTGCAGGCGCTCGGCCGACAGGTAGTGCATGCCGGCGTGCTGTCCACGGCGATCCTGGCAGAGCTCCATGATCGTTCCCACGTACTCCTTGGGGGTGAGGATCGAGGCACGGATGTAGGGCTCGCGCACGCTCGCCACCGACGACGGGTCGGGCATGTCGTTGGGTGAGTGGATCGGCACCACGCTGCCGTCGGTCTGGGTGATCTCGTACTCGACGCTCGGCATCGTCGCCAGCAGCTCGAGGTCGTACTCGCGCTCGAGCCGCTCGCGCACGATGTCCATGTGCAGCAGCCCGAGGAAGCCGCAGCGAAAGCCGAACCCGAGTGCATCCGAGGTCTCGGGCTCCCAGGAGAGAGCGGCGTCGTTCAGGGTCAGCTTCTCGAGCGCATCGCGCAAGTCTGGGTAGTCGTCGGAGTCGATCGGGAACAGGCCGCAGAACACCATCGGCTTGACCTCCCGGTAGCCCGGCAGCGGCTCGGCCGCCGGACGCGCCGCGAGCGTCAGCGTGTCGCCCACCCGAAGCCTGGTGACGTCCTTGATGCCGGTGATCAGGAACCCCACCTCGCCGGCGCTGAGCTGCTCGGCCGAGACCATCTGCGGCGTCAGGAAGCCGATGTCGTCGATCTCGGCGTACGTGCCAGCCTGCATCGCGACGATCCCGGCGCCATTCTTGAAGCTCCCGTCGACGACCCGGACGTAGGCGACGACGCCGCGGTACTGGTCGAACTGCGAATCGAAGATCAGCGCCCGTGCCGGGGCGTCCGGATCGCCGGATGGCGGGGGCACGCGCGCGATCAACTCGTCCAGCACCTCGCTCACCCCCGCCCCGGTCTTGGCGCTGATCCGCCTCACCGAGTCGGCGGGCTCGCCGATCAGGTCGGCGACCTCCTCGGCCACGCGCTCGGGCTCGGCGCCGGGCAGATCAACCTTGTTGAGGCACGGGATCAGCTCCAGCCCGGACTCGATCGCCAGGTACGTGTTGGCGACGGTCTGTGCCTCGACGCCCTGCGAGGCGTCGACGACCAGCAGCGCACCCTCGCACGCGGCCAGCGAGCGCGACACCTCGTAGGTGAAGTCGACGTGCCCGGGGGTGTCGATCAGGTGCAGCTGGTAGGTCTCGCCATCGACCGGCGACTCGTAGAAGACCCGGACCGCCTGCGCCTTGATCGTGATCCCGCGCTCGCGCTCCAGATCCATCGAGTCCAGCAGCTGCGCGCGCATCAGCCGGGGGTCGACGGTATGGGTCAGCTCGAGCACGCGATCGGCCAGCGTCGACTTGCCATGGTCGATGTGGGCGATGATCGAGAAGTTGCGGATGTGCGCCTGGTCGGTGATCAGTGAAGCGTAGTTCCGTTGCCGCGACCGTCGTCCAGACGGTAGGCTCGGCCGACGACCGGGAGGGGCCGTCCGACGAGACGAGAGGGGATGGCATGGCAGGCGAGCAGAATCTGGAGAACACGAAGGCGGCCTACGCGGCTTTCTCCCGAGGGGACGCGGCGGCAGCGATGCGCGACCTGGACGACGACATCGAGTGGATCTCGCCCGGCAACAGCGCGGTCAGCGGCGTCTACCACGGCAAGCAGGAGGTGGGCCAGCTCTGGGCCAGGCTGGCCGAGAAGGGCTTCACGATCGAGACGCAGCACTGGTTCTCAGACGATGAGCGAGTGGTCGTGCTGACGCAGGTCACGATCGCCGGGGAGACAG
>JASHQV010000155.1 GCA_030038955.1 Solirubrobacteraceae bacterium | reverse complement strand
GGCGTCAACGCGCTCGCGGGCCCCGACCTCGGGATCCTGATCATCACCCACTACCAGCGCATCCTCCACCTCGTCCTGCCGAGCCACGTGCACGTCCTCTACCAGGGGCGGATCGTCCGCGAGGGCGGCCCCGAGCTGGTCGACGAGCTGGAGGCCAAGGGCTACGGCTGGCTCGGCGAGCAGGAGGCGGCGTAGTGGCGGTCGCTCCCGAACGGCCGCAGGTGGCGGTCGCGCCTGAACAGCTCCGCGACGTCGTCGCCGAGTTCCCGGTCCTCCGGCGGACGGTCGGCGGCCACCCGCTCACCTACCTCGACGCGGCCGCCACCTCGCAGACGCCGCAGCGGGTGATCGACGCGATGACCCGCTACTACACCGACGTGCGCGCCTCGATCCACCGGGGCGTGTATCCGCTGGCGGTCGAGGCGACCGAGCTGTTCGAGGGCGCACGCGCACGGATCGCGGAGTGGCTGCGCTCGACCCCGGAGGAGACGATCTTCACCGCCAACGCGACGATGGCGATCAACCTGGTCGCCTACACCTGGGGCCGCCAGCACGTCGGCGCCGGCGACACCGTCGTGGTGACCGAGATGGAGCACCACTCCGACATCGTCCCGTGGCAGCTGCTGTGCGCCGAGCGTGACGCGAAGCTCCGCTATGTCCGCGTCAGCGACGACGGCCACCTCGACCTCGACCACCTCGACGAGCTGCTGACCGAGCAGCCGAAGCTGGTCTGCGTCGTCCACATCTCGAACGTGCTCGGCACGATCAACCCCGTCGCTGAGATCGCCCGCCGCGCTCATGCGGCGGGGGCGACCGTGCTCGTCGACGGCTCCCAGGCGGTCCCCCAGATCCCGGTCGACCTCGCCGAGCTGGACGCCGACTTCTATGCGTGGACCGGGCACAAGGCCTACGGGCCGACCGGGATCGGCGTGCTCCACGGCCGCCGCGAGCTGCTCGAGCAGATGCCGCCGTTCATCGGCGGCGGCCACATGATCCACGAGGTCCGCGACCAGATGTCAACGTGGACCGACCTGCCCTGGAAGTTCGAGGCCGGGACCTCGCAGATCGCCGAGGCGATCGGGCTGGGCGCGGCCGTCGCGTGGCTGTCCGAGCTCGGCCTCGAGTGGGTGCGCGAGCACGAGCAGGCGCTCGTCGCCGACGCACTCGAGCGGCTCGCGCCGATTCCGGGGCTGGCGATCCAGGGGCCGACGAGCGCCGCCGAGCGCGGCTCGCTGATCTCGTTCACGCTGGCGGGCGCCCATCCGCACGACGTCGGCGAGATCCTTGGCCGCCGTGGCGTCTGCATTCGCGCCGGGCATCACTGCGCGCAGCCGCTGATGCGCCGTCTCGGCGTCGGCGCCACCTCCCGGGCCTCGTTCGCGGTGCACAGCACGGCCGCCGACATCGACCACCTCGTCGAGGGCCTGGCCGAGGTCCGCCGGGTGCTGGCGCTGTGAGCGCGATGAGCGACGACGAGCTGTACCGCGAGTACATCCTCGAGCACTACAAGCGGCCCCACAACTGGAGCCCGCCGACGCCGGAGCTCGAGCACCCCGACCTCGAGGCCCACGACCTCAACCCGCTGTGCGGCGACGAGCTCAAGGTGCAGATGAATCTCGACGGCGATGGCCGCGTCAGCGACATCCTGTTCTCCGGGCACGGCTGCGCGATCTCCCAGGCAGCGGCCTCGATGATCTCCGACGAGGTCAAGGGGATGCCGGCGCGCGAGCTGCTGTCGCTCGATCGCAAGTTCGTGCTCGACCTGCTCGGGATCGACATCTCCGCGCAGCGGATGAAGTGCGCGATGCTGTCGTTGAAGGTGCTGAAGAGCGCCAGCCTCGGCTCCGCGGTCGATTGGGAGCCGGTCCAGGGCTGATGCGGTCTTCTGTGCAGCGGCGATGCGGCCTTGTGAAGTGCTGGCGCGGCGGGCTTGGGGCACCGCCGCGCCCGGCCTTGCGGGGATCGCGCAGGGAGCCCAATACCTACCACTGCGCTAGGATTTGAGACGTGCCCAAGATCGTCGAAGTCTGTCCCGTCAGCGAGCTGCCGCCAGGCGCGATGCGCCTGGTCGAGTGGGAGGACCTGGAGATCGGCGTGTTCAACTGCGGCGGCACCGTGTATGCGATCGAAGACCGCTGTTCGCACGATGACGGGCCGTTGGTCGAGGGCACGCTCGACGAGGCAGGCTGTACGGTGGAGTGCCCGCGGCACGGATCCCGCTTCGACCTGAAGACGGGGCAGCCGCTGAGCCTGCCCGCATACGAGCCGGTGGACACCTTCCCGGTGATCATCGAGCGGGAAGTGATCAAGCTGGAGGTGGAATGAACGATGGCGACACCAGAGACTGAGACACCGGTGACCGGCATGGCCACCGCCGACGAGCAGGTGCTGAGCGACGCGGAGGCGATCGCGCGGACGAACGCGCAGCTGG
Organism: Solirubrobacteraceae bacterium; assembly: GCA_030038955.1. Classification (GTDB taxonomy): domain Bacteria; phylum Actinomycetota; class Thermoleophilia; order Solirubrobacterales; family Solirubrobacteraceae; genus Palsa-465. Next base: position 429 of record JASHQV010000155.1, on the reverse strand, counting down.
CGCAGATCAACGCCGACTACGAGGAGCGCTACGGCTTCCATGACGCCGAGCACTACCTGTACAAGTCGCCGAAGGGGCTGAGCCGCGAGATCGTCGAGCAGATCTCCGAGTTCAAGTCCGAGCCCGGCTGGATGCGCGAGTTCCGCCTGAAGGCGCTCGACCACTTCCTGGCGCGGCCGCAGCCGACCTGGGGCTCGCCGCTGATGGCCGACGTCGACTACGAGGATCTGTACTACTTCGTGCGGGCCTCCAAGCAGGCGGAGCGCTCGTGGGACGACGTCCCGGAGGATGTCAAGCGCACCTTCGACCGGCTCGGAATCCCGGAGGCTGAGCGCAAGTTCCTCGGAGGCGTCGGCGCCCAGTACGAGTCCGAGGTCGTCTACCACCAGATGCGCGAGGACCTGGAGCAGCAGGGCGTGATCTTCCTCG
>JASHQV010000154.1 GCA_030038955.1 Solirubrobacteraceae bacterium | reverse complement strand
GCGATGCCGTCGCTGCTGGCGGTCGCGGCCGTCCACAACCACCTCGTCCGGCGCGGCACGCGGCTGCGCACGGGGCTCGTGATCGAGTCCGGGGAGCCTCGCTCGATCCACGACATGGCGACGCTGATTGGGTATGGCGCCTCGGCGATCAACCCGTACGTGATGTTCGAGTCGCTCGACCAGCTGGCCGACGCCTCGCTGCTGCCGGTGGAGCAGCCGGATGACGCGAGCGCCGAACGTCCCAGCGAGCCTGGACGGCGAGCGTTCGGCGAGCTCGAGCGAGAGGACGCCGAGAAGCAGATCGTCCGCGCGATCGGCAAGGGCCTCCTGAAGACGATCTCGAAGATGGGGATCTCGACGATCCAGTCGTACTGCGGGGCGCAGATCTTCGAGGCCGTCGGGCTCGAGCAGGAGCTGATCGACCGCCACTTCACGGGAACCGCCTCGCGGATCGGCGGCGTCGGGCTCGAGCAGCTGTCGACCGAGGCGATGGAGCGTCACTTCCGCGCCTACCCGCGTACCGACCGCGACGTGCTGCCGGTCGGCGGCGTGCTGCAGTGGCGGCGCAACGGCGAGCGGCACATCTGGAACCCCGACACGATCGCGAAGCTGCAGCACTCTGTGCGCGGCGCTGGCCGGGGTGGCTCGGCCGGTCTCGACGGTGGCGCTGGCCGGGGTGGCTCCGCTGGTCTCGACGGCGACGGCGACGGCGCGAACGGCTCGTGGGCGAGCTACGAGGAGTTCGCACGCACCGCCAACGACGAGGCGACTCGCGGCGCGGCGCTGCGCGGGCTGATGCGGCTGCGACCGGCAGCCGCGCCGGTCCCGCTCGATGAGGTCGAGCCGGCCAGCTCGATCGTCAAGCGCTTCAGCACCGGCGCGATGTCGCTGGGGGCGCTCAGCCGCGAGGCCCACGAGACGCTGGCGATCGCGATGAACCGCCTCGGCGCCAAGTCCAACACCGGCGAGGGCGGCGAGGATCCGGCCCGCTACGCGCCCGATCCGAACGGCGATCAGCGGCGCTCGGCGATCAAGCAGGTTGCCTCGGGACGGTTCGGGGTGACGATCCACTACCTCGTCAACGCCGACCAGCTGCAGATCAAGATGGCCCAGGGCGCGAAGCCCGGCGAGGGCGGCCAGCTGCCCGGCCACAAGGTCGACGACTACATCGCCCGGATCCGCAACTCGACGCCGGGCGTGGGGCTGATCTCGCCACCGCCCCACCATGACATCTACTCGATCGAGGACCTCAAGCAGCTGATCTACGACCTGCGCTGCGCCAACCCGAAGGCGAGCGTCTCGGTCAAGCTGGTCAGCGAGGTTGGCGTCGGCACGGTCGCGGCCGGCGTCGCCAAGGCCAACGCCGACCACGTGACGATCGCGGGCGGCGATGGCGGCACCGGCGCCTCGCCGCAGTCATCGATCCACGGCGCCGGCGTGCCCTGGGAGATCGGACTCGCCGAGACCCAGCAGACGCTGCTGCTCAACGATCTCCGCAGCCGCATCGCGGTCGAGGTCGACGGTCAGCTGAAGACCGGGCGCGACGTGGTCGTGGGGGCGTTGCTCGGGGCCGACGAGTTCGGCTTCTCGACGGCGCCGCTGATCGCGATGGGCTGCGTGATGATGCGCGTCTGCCACCTCAACACCTGCCCGGTTGGGATCGCGACGCAGGACCCGGTTCTGCGCGCGCGCTTCCGTGGGACTCCCGAGCAGGTCGTCGAGTACCTGCTCAACGTCGCCGAGGAGGCTAGACGGCTGATGGCGACGCTCGGGATCCGCCGCTTCGAGGATCTCGTCGGCCGCACCGAGCTACTCGACATCGATCCGGCGATCGAGCACTGGAAGGCGCGCCACGTCGACCTGTCGCAGATTCTGCGGACTCCGGAGACGCCGCCGCAGGCGCCGCGTCGACGCACGCGCGGGCCCGAGCCGGTGCTCGAGGACGCGCTCGACTGGGAGCTCGTCAGCCGCTCTCGGGCCGCGCTCGAGGATCGCCAGGCGCTGCGTCTCGGCCCGATCCCGGTGCGCAACGTCAACCGCGCCGTCGGCGGCATCCTGTCGGGCGAGATCGCCCGCCGGCACGGCGCCGAAGGGCTGCCCGAAGGCACGATCGAGATCGCCTTCTCGGGCTCGGCGGGGCAGAGCTTCGGCGCCTGGCTGGCGCCCGGCGTGACGTTCGCGCTGCGCGGCGAGACGAACGACTACACGGGCAAGGGCCTGTCGGGCGGGATCATCTCCGTGCGCCCCCCCGAGACCGTGCTGTTCCGTCCCGAGGAGAACATGATCGTCGGCAACACGGTGCTGTACGGGGCGACCGCGGGACGGGCGTTCTTCCGCGGGCTGGCGGGTGAGCGCTTCGCGGTCCGCAACTCCGGCGCACACGCGGTCGTCGAGGGGCTCGGCGACCACGGCTGCGAGTACATGACCGGCGGCCGCGTGGTGGTGCTGGGACCGACCGGACGCAACTTCGCGGCCGGCATGAGCGGCGGGATCGCGTACGTGTACGACATCGACCGGCGCTTCGCCGGGCGCTGCAACACCGACCTGGTCGAGCTCGAGCCGGTGTCCGGCGAGCACGAGCAGGAGCTGCAGGCGCTGATCGCCGAGCACGTCCAGCGGACCGGCTCGCTGGTCGCGCGGAACATCCTCTCGCAGTGGCAGCGGGGCGCGCGCGAGCGGTTCGTCAAGGTGATCCCGCGCGAGTACAAGCGCGTGCTGGCGGCGCGCCGCGTAGCCTCGCAGCCGGTGGACTCAGCCGGTGAGGCGACCGGCGCCGCGCGATGAGCGGCGGAACGGTGAGCGATCGTGGGTGAGCTCGGCGCCTTCCTGAAGATCCACCGGGTCGGATTCGACAAGCGTGACCCGCGCGAGCGCGTGCTCGACTATAAGCAGTACTTCGGCTTGCAGGGCGAGCCGGAGCTGCGGCGTCAGGGCGCCAGGTGCATGGACTGCGGCGTCCCGTTCTGCCACGAGGGTTGTCCGCTGGGCAACCTGATCCCCGACTGGAACGACCTCGTCTACCGCGGCAAGTGGCGCGAGGCGATCGAAGAGCTGCACGCCACCAACAACTTTCCCGAGTTCACCGGCCGGATCTGCCCGGCGCCGTGCGAGTCGGCGTGCGTGCTGGCGATCAACAATGACCCCGTGACGATCGAGCAGATCGAGCTCGCGATCGCCGAGCGCGCGTTCGACGAGGGCTGGGTGATCGCCGACCCGCCCGCCCGCCGCACCGGCCGCAGCGTCGCCGTGATCGGTGCCGGCCCGGCCGGGATGGCGGTTGCCGCCGAGCTCAACCGCTGCGGCCATCAGGTCGTCGTGTACGAACGAGACGAGGGACCCGGCGGGCTGATGCGGTTCGGCGTCCCCGACGCCAAGCTCCCCAAGTCGATCATCGACCGGCGCGTCGCGATCCTGGAGCAGGAGGGGATCGAGTTCGTGATGGGGATCGACGTCGGACGCGAGCTGCCGGTGGCCGAGCTGCGCGAGCACCACGACGCGCTGGTGATCGCGATCGGCTCCCGCGTCTCCCGGGACCTGGCCGTGCCGGGCCGGGAGCTGGGCGGCATCCACTTCGCGATGGACTACCTGTATCAGCGCAATCGCTGGGTGGCGGCGCGCGAAGGCCGCCCGTTCAAGTCAACCGAGCCGGGCGCGGAGATCTCCGCCGCCGGCCAGCGGGTGATCGTCGTCGGCGGCGGCGACACCGGCATGGACTGCATCTCCAACTCCAACCGCGAGGGTGCTCGCAGCGTCGTCATGCTCGACGTCTACCAGGAGCTGCAGGACGGCAGCGACCCCCGCGCGCCGTGGCCGCTGCCGCCCAAGCGGACCCCGATGACGTACGCCCTCGAGGAGGGGGGCAAGCGCCGCTGGGGCACCGAGGTGATCGGCTTCGGGGGTCAGGACGGGCGCGTCAGCCACGTCTACGCGCGCCAGGTCACCGGCGTCTCCTCGCGTGACCTGACGCCCGTGCCGGGCAGCGAGCTGGCGCTCGAGGCCGACCTCGTGCTGATCGCGATCGGCTTCGCGCACCCCGAGCACGACGGGCTGCTGGCCGAGCTCGGCGTGGAGCTCGACCATCGCGGCGACATCCGCACCGAGGCGACCTACCGCACATCGGTCAGCGGCGTGTTCGCGTGCGGCGACGCGCGCATCGGGCAGTCGCTGGTGGTCACCGCGATCGCCGAGGGTCGGAAGTGCGCGCGCGTCGTCAACCGGGCGCTCGGCGGCACACCGATGGACCAGGATCGCGAGCTGCTGGCGATCGGCGCGTGGACCGGCGAGACCGACCGCACGCTCCGCCACGAGGCGGAGACCGCCGGCTCCGTCAGGCCCGGCGACCAGTTCTTCAGCGGCCCGGGCACACGCACCGCTGAGAGGGGCTCTTAGCTGCGCTTACGCGAGCTTGTTAGCTTCGTGCGCGACGCCCGAACGGCAACCATGGTAGACCACCGGACACGGTGTAAGGACTTTAGGTTTACTTGTCCTTGGGGCGGGGAATCTTCCGCCCTGTTCGGTCAGGGAACTGCGCCCCCACTTCCCTGATCAGCCGGGGGACCCAGATGGATCTGGGTCCCCCGGCGCCCCTCGTGGGGCTGCCCTCTGTCATCTGACCCGTCGGGCTGCTCTCCGTCGCCTCGCCGCCGTACTCTCTGCGGATGGTGAGGCTGCCCAGCGTGTGCGTGATCGGGGCGGGATCCTCCGGGATCGCCGCCGTCAAGACGCTGCACGAGCGCAACCTCCCGCTCGAGTGCTTCGAGAAGTCGGACCGCGTCGGCGGCAACTGGGTGTTCGGGAACCGCAACGGCATGTCGTCGGCGTACCGGTCGTTGCACATCAACACCAGTCGCGCCCGCATGGAGTACTCGGACTTTCCGATGCCCTCCTCCTACCCCGACTTTCCCCACCACACGCAGATCGCCGCTTACTTCGACGCGTACGCAGACCACTTCGGGCTGCGTGAGCTGATCCGCTTCGAGACCGGCGTCGCCCACGCCGCCCGCCGCCCCGACGGCGTCTGGGAGATCACGCTCGACAGCGGCGAGGTCCGGCAGTTCGACGTGCTGCTGGTCGCCAACGGCCACCACTGGGATCCGCGCTGGCCCGAGCCGCCATTCCCCGGCACGTTCGCCGGCACCGAGATGCACGCCCACAGCTACGTCGACAACGAGCCGTTCAGGGACCGCAACGTGCTCGTCGTCGGGATCGGCAACAGCGCCATGGACATCGCGGTCGAGTCGAGCTTCGTCGCCCGCCACACGATCCTTGCCTCCAGGCGCGGCGCCTACGTGCTCCCCAAGTACCTGTTCGGCCGCCCGATCGATCAGATCGGCGTCAACCCGCTGACCGCCGCGATCCCGTACGAGTGGCGCCGCCCGGTGATGCAGGCGTTGGTCCGCCTCGGCGTCGGCCGCATGGAGGGCTACGGGCTACCGAAGCCCGATCACCGGGTCGGCGAGGCACATCCGACGATCTCGTCGGACTTCCTCAGCCGCATCAGCCACGGGGAGATCACGTGGAAGCCGAACGTACGCGAGCTCGACGGCGACCGCGTCGTGTTCGCGGACGGCAGCAGCGAGCCCGTCGACGTGATCGTCTGGTGCACCGGCTACAAGATCACCTTCCCGTTCTTCGACGAGAGCTTCATCTCGGCGCCCGACAACGACCTGCCGCTGTTCCGGCGCGTGTTCAAGCCGGGCATCGACAACCTCGCGTTCATCGCGCTGTTGCAGCCGCTCGGCGCGACGATGCC
>JASHQV010000153.1 GCA_030038955.1 Solirubrobacteraceae bacterium | reverse complement strand
GCGCGGAGCCCGCGGCGACCGACCAGCGCCAGCGCCGGCGCGGCGATCCCGAAGCGCGCAGCGGTCAGCCAGGCCGGCGCCAGCCAGGCCAGCGACAGCTTCGACAGGGGCACGGTCAGGCCCCACAGGGCGCCGGCGGCCGCCAGCGCAAAGATCGGCGTCAGGGCGTGGTTCTGAAACTTGCTCACGCCAATGATGATGCGGCGTGGTCGCTGATTTGTCCGGCACGATTCGTAATTTCCGGCCTGGAACGCAATAAAATTTCGTGAGATGACGGTTTTACTTGATTCGATTGATGTCCAACTGCTGCACGAGCTGCAGCGCGACGCCGATCGCTCCAACGTCGAGCTGGCACGTCTCGTCGGGCTCTCACCGGCGGCGACGCTGCACCGCGTCAAGCGGCTCAAGCAGTCCGGCGTCGTCACCGGGATCGTCGCCCGGCTCGACGCCGCCGCCGCCGGCTTCGCGCTGCAGGTGTACGTGGCCGTGACGCTGCAGCGTCACGACGACAGCTCGCACCGGCGCTTCGCCGACGCGGTGCGGGCGATGCCCGAGGTGATCTCGGCCGACTGGGTCACGGGCGAGACCGACGCGATGCTGACCGTGGTGGCGAGGGAGATCGCGGAGCTGCAGCGGCTGCTGGTGCGTCTGTCGACGCGGGGCGGCGCCGCCCGCGTGATGACGCTGCTGCGGCTGGAGGAGATGAAGTCCGCCTCGCCGCTGCCGCTCGAGCCGACGGCTTAGAGCCTATCGGCGACGGGCTGCTCAGGGGATCCGCACGTCCTTGGTCGCCTCCGCCTGGGCGAGCTCTTCGGGAGTGAGGCTGTTGAGGTTGACCGGCTTGACGCGCGACCAGTGATGTCCCACCGGGCACCGCTGGAGCCGGCTCGTCCCAAGGCGGATTGCCTTGAATGAGCCGAACGGGATCCAGATCGTGCTGAACAGGTGGCCCTGGCGGCAGCGCACGATCGTGTTCCGTCCGAAACGGTAGCGGGGCACGGCCGGCAGGCTAACACGAGTGAGCGGTGGCGGAGCGTCGCGCAGCCGGCGGGCGGCGAGCCCCAAGGCCGCCGCCCGCCTCACCCTCAGTGGTGGGCAGGGACTTCCTCGCCGACGTCCGCGCCCGCGTACTCGAGCGTGCCGGCGGCCGGGATCACCTCGAGGCGATCGGCGGCGGCAGGGGCTTGCGGGGAGCGCCGGCGCCGCGCGCGGCGGGTGGCGATGAACGGGACGCCCTCGGCGGGAATCAGCGACGCGAGCCCGGAGATCAGGCAGACGACGAGCCCGAAGATGAACGCCGACGACAGTGCCCCGGCGAACGGACCGGAGATCACAGACGGGAAGAACGCGTGCCCGAGCAGCACGTGCTGCTGGGCGGCCGAGGCGGTGTGAATGCCCGACCCGAGCAGCGACCGCACCGGGTTGTAGCCGAGGAACGCCGCAAACAGCGTCGCCACCGGAGGCAGGCTCGACGCCTTCGCGGCCACCCCCGAGGCGACGCCGTGGGCGCGAAGGCCGGCGTCCAGCGAGTGCGGCAGGCCGCTCGAGAGGCCGACGATCATCAGGCTGAAGAAGATCCCGATCGACAGCACCATCGCCGCGTTCATGAACGTCGCCGCCATGCCGCCGCCGGCGCCACGCTGTCCCGGCGGCAGGCTGTTCATGATGCTCGCGCGGTTGGGCGAGAAGAAGATGCCCATGCCGAGGCCGTTGAGCACGAGCACGGCCGCGAACACGGGATACGAGAAGTCGACCGGCAGGATCGCCATCAGCAGGAACGACCCCGCGGCCAGGACCATCCCCCCGGCCGCGAACAGGCGCGGCCCGATCCGGTCTGAGACGGCGCCGGCGATCGGCGCCGCCAGCAGCATCGCGCCGACCAGCGGCAGCAGGTAGATGCCCGCCCACAGCGGCGTCTGCGCAAAGCTGAAGCCATGGCGCGGCAGGTAGATCCCCTGCAGCCAGATGATCAGCACGAACTGCAGGCCGCCACGAGCGGTGCCGGCCAGCAGCGACGCGAAGTTGCCGGCCGAGAACGCGCGCTTGCGGAACAGGTCGAGCTGGAACATCGGCTGCTGCACGCGCGTCTCGATCACGCAGAACAGAATCAGCACGAGGATGCCGCCGCCGATCTCGGCCAGCACCTCGGGGCTGGTCCACCCCATCGTGTGGTGGCCGTACGGCTGGATCCCGTAGGTGATCCCGACCATGATCGCGACCAGGCCGATCGCGAACGTGACGTTGCCCCACCAGTCGATCCGGGACGGCTTGCGCTCGGACAGGTCGCGCAGCTTCGCGAACCCCCAGATCGTGCCGAACACCCCGATCGGCACCGACACGAGGAACACCGCGCGCCACTCGACCGGCGCCAGCACGCCGCCGAGCACGAGCCCGATCGAGGAGCCGGCCATCGCCGCGACGCCGTTGATCCCCAGCGCGAGGCCGCGCTGGTTGGGCGGGAACGCGTCGGTGATGATCGCCGCCGAGTTGGCGAACAGCATCGCCCCGCCGACTCCCTGCAGCGCGCGCATGATGATCAGCCACAGCGCCCCGTCGCTGCCCTGCATCCACGTGACCGACAGCATGATGCTGAAGAACGTGAACACCGCGAAGCCGAGGTTGTAGGTCTTCGCGCGGCCGTAGATGTCGCCGAGCCGGCCGAGGCTGACGACCAGCACGGCGGTCACCACCAGGAACCCGAGGATCAGCCACAGCAGGTAGTTGGTGTTGCTGGGCAGCAACGGGTTGATGTGGATGCCCTTGAAGATGTCGG
>JASHQV010000152.1 GCA_030038955.1 Solirubrobacteraceae bacterium | reverse complement strand
GGGCGGCCAGGGTTGGTCGATGCGCGAGTGGTTCCTCGTCAACGAGCAGTTCGGACGGGTCACGAACGGCCTGCACTGGCACGTCCCGAGCGTCTACAACGTGTGGACGGAGGCGACGGTCGAGCAGCAACAGCGGTACGTCGTGCCGGGCTTGCGCGGCGAGGGCGGGGACGCGTACGCGGTCACCGAAGCCGAGGCCGGATCGGATCCGGGCGGGATCGCGACGACCGCGGTGGCGACCGGCGCGGGCTGGCGAATCAACGGCGAGAAGTGGTTCGTGACCTCGGGCGACGTCGCCCGCGTGCTGGTCGTGATGGCGAACGTCGTCGATGGTCCGGAGCGGCTGCCGACGCTGTTCCTGATCGAGCCTGGCGCCCCTGGCGTCGACTACGTCGACGATCCGAAGTTCACGCACAACTACCCGCACGGCCATCCGACGATCCGCTTCTCCGACGTCGAGGTTGGCGCAGGCGACGTGATCGGCGGCGTCGGCAACGGCGAGGAGCTGCAGCGTCGCTGGTTCACCGAGGAGCGACTCGGGATCGCCACGCACGGGCTGGGGGCGATGTGGCGGCTGCTCGATGAGAGCACCGCCTGGGCGCTCAGCCGCAATCAGGGCGGCCATCGACTGATCGACTACCAGGGGATCTCATTTCCGCTGGCCGACTCCGCAACCGACGCGACGCTCGGCCGGCTGCTGGCACTGCACGTCTGCGAGATGGTCGACTCGAACGCCAATCCGAAGCTGATCCACGCGAAGGCGTCGATGGCGAAGCTGTTCGTCTCCGAGGCGGCCGGACGCTGCGCCGACCGGGCGGTGCAGGCGTTCGGCGGGCGCGGCTACCTGCGCTCGAACGTGGCCGAGCGCTTCCAGCGCGAGCTCCGCGTCGACCGCATCTGGGAGGGCACGAGCGAGATCCAGCGCCTGATCATCGCTCGAGCGCTCGAGCGCCGCGGCGTCGAGGCGACGATCCATTGAGCGCCACCGAGACAGATCTGGCCCGTCCTGTGGGGATGGGCCTGGAGCGCCTGGTGAGGCCAGCTTCGATCGCCGTCGTCGGCGCCACCGACCGGCCCGGGAGCTACGCGGCCGAGACGCTGCTGAACCTCGACAAGCTCGGCTTCCCCGGGGCCGTCTGGGGAGTTAACCCGGGCCGGCGCGAGGTGCTCGGCCACGACTGCGTGCCGACGGTCGCGGACTTGCCGGTGGCGGTCGACGCCGTCGTCGTCGCGATTCCAGCGGCGGCGGTGCCGGACGTGATCGAGCAGGCCGGCGCCCGCGGCTGCGGCGGCGCCGTCGTGTTCAGCGCCGGGTTCGCGGAAACCCCCGCCGGTGCCGGCCTGCAGCGCGAGCTCGTCGCGGCCGCCGCTCGCCACGGGCTGCCCGTGTGCGGGCCCAACTGCAACGGGATCGTCTCACTGCACGGTCGCACAGCGCTGTGGGGCGACGCGCTGGCGCCGAGTGAGCCCGGAGCGGTGGCGCTGATCTCTCAGAGCGGCAACGTCGCGGTCAACGCGCTCGCCACCCGCCGCGGGCTGCGCTTTCACACGGTCGTCTCGAGTGGCAACCAGGCGGTGCTGGCAGCCGCCGACTACCTTGAGCTGCTCGCGCGCGAGGACGGCGTCGGTGCGATCGCGCTGTACCTGGAGGACGATGGCGACACGGCACTCTGCGACGGGATGGCGGCGTGCGTCGACGCCGGCGTGCCGGTTGTCGTGCTGAAGGTCGGCCGCTCCACCGCCGGCGCACGGGCGGCCGCCAGTCACAGCGGCGCCCTGGCCGGCGATCAGCGCGTGTTCCGCGAACTGATCGCCGAGGCCGGCGGCGTCTGGGCGGATGACCTGCATGAGCTGCTCGAGCTGGCGAAGACACTCGCTGTGCGCCGGCCGCGAGCTCTCCGCGCAGGAGTCACGAGTGCCCATGGGCTGGCGATCCTGACGTGCTCAGGCGGCGACTCCGCCCAGGGAGCCGACGAGGCCACCGCGCTCGGGCTCGCGCTGCCCGCGCTGGCGCCGAGCACGCGTGCGCGCCTGGCGGAGCTGCTGCCGGCGGCGGCGACCGTCGGCAACCCGCTCGACTACACCGCGATGATCTGGGGTGACAGCGCCGCGCTCGGCGAGCTCGTCCGCGTCGTCGGCGAGGATCCGGCGGTTGCGCAGGTGCTGGTCTTCTACGATCAGCCGCCCGCGCTCGACGGCGCCACCGAGCAGTCGTGGCGAGCGGTCCGCGAGGGGATCATTGTCGGCGCGGCGGCGAGTCCGGTGCCGACGCTGGTCTCCTCGACGCTGCCGGAGCTGCTCGACGACGACGCCGCCTGGGGGTTCGCGCAGGCGGGCGTGCCGGCCGCTGCCGGATTGCGCACTGGGATCCGGTGCGCGGCGGCGCTGATGCCGATCGATCGCGAGCCGGCCGCCGCGGGCCAGCGTCTGCGTGAGATCGCGTCGGTTGCGCGGGCGCTGAGCGGTCCGGCTGAGCAGACTTGCATCGAGTCGCCGACGCCCGTTGGGGATGGGGCCTGGCTGGCCGAGCACGACGCCAAGGCGCTGCTGCGCGAGGCGGGCATCAGCGTCCCCGCCGGTCGGATCGTCGTCGACGAGGACGACGCGGTGGCCGCGCTGGCCGAGCTGGGAGGCCCGCTGGCGCTGAAGCTGAGCGCCACCGCCGTCCAGCACAAGTCCGAGCTCGGTGGCGTGGCGCTATCGCTCGAACGCGAGCAGCAGGTGCGCGAGGCATACCGGCGGCTGGCGCCGCTCGCCGAGCGACACGACGGCCACCTGCTGGCCGAGCGGATGGCGCCGCCAGGCGTGGAGCTGATCGTTGCAGCCGGCAACGACGGCGTCGTGCCGGCGCTCGTGCTCGGCCTCGGTGGGATCTGGACCGAGCTGCTCGACGATGTCGCCGTGGTGCCACTGCCGGCCACACGCGAGCGGGTCGACCGCGCGCTGCGATCGCTGCGCGGAGCGCCACTGCTGCGTGGGGCGCGGGGTACCGACGGCGCCGACATCGACGCCGTCGTCACACTCGCGGTCAGGATCGGCGAGCTGCTGGTACAGCGCCGGCTCGCGACGATCGAATGCAACCCAGTAGTGGCCGGCCCGCCGGGCCGCGGCGCGGTCGCGGTCGACGCGGTGATACGAACGCTCGCCGTTCGCGCAGACGGTGAGACAGAGCACAAGGGGGATCAGAGCTGATGGCTGAGCGGTGTGACGTGATCGTCGTTGGTGGCGGCTTCGCGGGGGTGACCGCGGCGCGCGAGTGTGCGCTGCGCGGACGGCGGGCGCTGGTGCTCGAGGCGCGCGATCGGCTCGGCGGGCGCACGTGGACGGCCGACTGGCACGGACGGGCGATCGAATACGGCGGCGAGTGGGTGCACTGGCATCAGCCACACACGTTCTCGGAGATCACCCGCGCCGGGCTCGAGGTCGCGATCAGCCGGGACGTACAGCGCGCCGGCTGGCATGTCGACGGCGAGCTGCGGTGGGGCACGCCCGCCGAACGCGACGCGATCACCAAGCGCGGCTGGGACAAGTTCGTCGATGGAGTCCGGACCGCGCTGCCGCAACCGCACGCGCCGCTGAGCGCGATCGGCGAGCTGACGCACTTCGACCGGATCACGATCGCCGAGCGCATGGACGAGCTGGAGCTGGACGAGGAGGAGCGGTGGGTGCTGGCGGCGGAGCTCGAGTCGCTGGCGCACGCGCCGCTGACCGACGCGGGTGCGGTGGCCGTACTGCGCTGGCACGCGCTGTCGGGCTACAGCCTCGCGCTGACCCAGGAGACCGGCGGCCGGGTCACGATCGTCGGCGGCACCGGTGCGCTGCTGCGGGCGATCGCCGCCGCCGCCCCGGTCGAGTGGATGCTGCAGTCGCCGGTGGCGGCGATCTCGCAGCGTGACGGCGGCGTCGAGGTGACCACGCATGATGGCCGGACGTTCGGCGCGGCCGTCGCGATCGTGGCGGTGCCGCTGAACACGCTCGGCGCGATCGAGTTCGATCCACCGCTGGCCGAGGATAAGCAACGCGCGGTCGCGCTTGGACAGGCCAGCCGCGGGATCAAGCTGATGCTGGAGGTACGCGGCGATCACACGACCGCCAACGTGATCCAGCGTGGGCACGAGTTCGGCTATCTCGGCACCGACGAGCTGGTCGACGGCAGCATGCAACAGATGATCGGCTTCGGTCTCGACGCCGCGAGGTGCGACGCCGGCGACCTGCCGCAGGTTGCCCGAGCGCTGCACGCGATCCTGCCCGGCTACGAGCTGGTCGACGCGACCGCCCACGACTGGCTCGACGACGAGTACTCGCGCGGCACCTGGGCGATTCACCGGCCTGGCTGGTACGAGCACTGCCACGCCGCGATGAATCGCGTCGACGGCCGCATCCTGCTGGCCGGCGCCGACCTCGCCAACGGCTGGGCCGGATTCATCGACGGCGCGATCGAATCGGGGCTGCGCGCCGGCGCGCGGGCCGCCGCGCTCAGCGGGTAGCGCCTGCGCTCAGCGGCTATCAGCGCGCGCCTTGTGGCACGGATCTGACATCTGGGGCGCACGCAAGAATGAGTGGCAGGCTTTGACGAGTGACTGGGCGTGTTTGACGGGAGGCCGTGACACAAGACGTACTGGTGGTACGGCGGCGTCACGGCCTCCCGTCAGGCACGTCCGGACGCCGTCAAAGACGTCAATAATTCTTGCGTGCGCCCCTACACTGCGTCCGTGCAGTCCGATGCGGACAAGCTCCCTCGTTCGATCCGCAAGGGGCCGCCGATCACGATCACCTGCGAGTGCGGCCAGCGTCGGTCGCTGCGCTACGGCGAGCAGTGGCGCTGCGAGCGCTGCGGCAGGCGCTGGAACACGTTGCGAATCCCGCTCGAGGAGTACGCCGCGATCCGCGCGGCGGCGATCCGCGTGCGGCGGCTGCCGCTGCTGATCGCGTCGGTCGTGTTCGTCTGCGTGGTGGCGTTCATCGTCGTCGGCAAGGCGTTCGGCGGGCTGATCCTGGCGGCGTTCGCGATCTCCGCCTGGGGCATGTTCGCGCGCCCGCTGTACCGCCGCCGCTACCGACGCGAGCTGGGCGACCGGCCGACCTGGAAGCTCAAGCCGGAGAAGTGAGCTTCAGACGGTAGTGGCCACAGCGGGCTCCCCGGCTGCAGCGGGCAGCCCCAGCTCCGCCAGCTCGCTTGCGCTCGGCACCGCCGGCGTGTCCTCGCGGAAGTGCACGCCCTCGCCGTCCTGCACCACCCTTCGGAAGACGAACAGCAGCAGCGAGCCGACGAGGATGCCCATGCCGATGCCGAAGTCGGTCCAGTTGCCGTAGCCGTTCAGATGCGGCGCGAACGCGCCAACGACGAAGAACAGCGCGTTGAGGACGAGCAGCACGGCGGCGACGCCGACCCAGCCACTGGCCACCTTGATCGGGCGCGGCCAGTTCGGCCGATCCCTGCGCAACAGCAGGAAGCCGCTCAGCGCAAACACGTGGCAGAGGACGTAGCCGATGTTGCTCATGTACAGGATCGCCAGGTTGGAGGTGATGAACAGCACCAGGCAGACGTTGACGACGAGGTCCATCGTCATCGCGCGCGCCGGCACGTGGAAGCGGTTGAGCACGCCGAACTGCTTGATCGTCATGCCGGCGCGGGAGATCCCGAACAGCGCGCGGCCAGCGTCCGCCGTCGAGGACATCATCGACAGCGCCAGGCTGCCGCAGATGCAGGCGGTGAAGAACCCGGCGGCGGTGTGGCCGGCGATCGTCGACATCGCCTGCGTGTAGAACTGCCCCTCGGCTGTGGCCGCCGGGACCGCGCCGGTGACGCCGCCGAGGCCGAGCGGCAGCAGCACGCAGATCATCAGCATGAACGCCGCCGAGCTGCGCAGCGCGCGGTGCGTGTCCGCTTTCGTGTCGTGGAACTCAGGTGCGAAGGTCGCCGTCACCTCGGTGCCGTACGCCGACCAGGCGAGCACGAACATGTAGACGAGCGCCAGCTTGATCCCTCCCCACGGCCCGGTGAAGGTGGCGTGCACGTTGGCGTGGTGCCAGACGCCGGCGAAGTAGCCGCCGAACGTCATCAGCGCCAGCGGGATCATCAGCAGCACCGCGACCACGTAGCTGAACCACATCGCGGGGCGCACGCCGACGATGTTGAACGCCCACACGATGATGATCATTCCGATCCCGATGAAGTCGCTGACGCCGACGGGGTTCGAGCCGATCGTGAGGATGTGCTGATTCGCGGTCGGGAACCACTGGCTGACGATCAGGTCGCCCATGATCTTGCCGAAGATCGAGAGCACGACCGACCAGCCGATCCAGTAGCCGAACGCCGACAGCGGGCCGACGAACGTGCTGTAGCGCCGCCAGCCCTCGTGCGCGTACAGGGAGATGCCGCCGCTGCGGTGCCCGAACATCGTCGCCGGCTCGGAGTAGATCCACGCCTGCAGCATCCCGATGGAGGCCGACGCCCCCCACAGGACCAGCGAGCCGATCGTCCCGAAGATCCCGAGCGTGTACCCGAGGCTGCCGAGCAGGAACCCGGGATTGCAGAGGGCGATGATGAATCCGTCCCACCATCGCAGCGTCTTGAGGAGGTGCACCTCCTCGACGGTCGCTTCAGCCACTCGCCTCTCCTCCTGTGTCCGCCGTCGATGCGGCCATCACGGTCTGGCGCGGGTTTATACCACTTTGTACAAAGTCGGTCAACGGGTCAGCCACGATCGACGGGCAGCCCGATACCGACGGCCGCGAGCGGCTGCGAACGATCTAGAATCGCGCCGTCGACATGTTCGGCCACGGCGGCAAGTCGCAGCTGCTCTCACCGGGCTCCTCAGGCGCGACGCCCGGGTCGTCGCCCGGCGCCCGGGATCAGCTTGCCACGCGTGAGCCTGCCGCGCCACAGCCGTTCGCCCCGCTCTCCTCGCGGCCGCGGCCGGTGCTGCTGGCGACGCTGTCGGTGCAGATCGATCCTACGGCCGAGCGCTTGGCGATCGACGCCGCATGCGAAACCGGTGCGACGCTGATCATCGCCAACCTGCTGACGCTCCCTCCCTACCCCGCGACGATCATGCTCGCGCGCGAGTACGCGACGCTGCCGCACGAGGAGGCTCGCGACGCGGTTCGCGCCACCGCCCGGCGCGCCACCGATGAGGGCGTCGCGACCGAGCTGCTGCGCATCTCCAGCCGCCGCCCCCTGCAGGCGATGCTCGAGCTCGCGCGCGAGCGCGACGCCGGGCTGCTGGTGCTCGGGCCGGATGCCCGCCGCACGCCTCGCTGGCTGCGCCGGCTGGCCGCCGCGCGCGTGCGTCGCCGCGCCCCGTGTCTGGTGTGGATCGCACCACCCGGCGCCGGTTCAAGCTGATACAACTCCCGCGAGAGCGGTATCGGTATACGTATTTGTTCAAACCATCTGAGGCGTTACCAAAACATCTGAGGCGTTACAGGAGGAGAGTCCCGTGGCCCGCGATCCCAAGTACGACATCCTGTTCGAGCCGATCCAGCTCGGCCCGAAGACGCTCAAGAACCGCTTCTACCAGGTGCCGCATTGCATCGGTGCCGGCTCGGAGAAGCCGGGGATGCAGGCCTATCACCGCGGCATGAAGGCCGAGGGCGGCTGGGGGGCGATCTGCACCGAGTACTGCTCGATCCACCCCGAGTCCGACGACACCTCGCGCGTGTCGGCGCGGATCTGGGACGAGGGCGACGTGCGCAACCTCGCGGCGATGTGCGATCGCCTGCACCAGTTCGGTGCGCTGGCCGGGATCGAACTATGGTACGGCGGCCCACACGCGCCATGCATGGAGTCGCGCGCGACTCCTCGCGGGCCCTCGCAGATCGCGTCTGACTACGAGCTCAACATCTTCCCGCGCTACAGCGACCGCGACGACATCGCAACGCTCCAGCAGATGTACGTGGACGCGGCGATCCGCGCGCGCCAGGCCGGCTTCGACATCGTCTACGTCTACGGCGCTCACGCCTACCTGCCGTTCCAGTTCCTGTCGCCGTACTACAACCGCCGCACCGACGAGTACGGCGGCTCGTTCGAGAACCGCGCGCGCTTCTGGCGCGAGACGCTGGTCAAGGTGCGCGAGGCCGTCGGCGACGACTGCGCGATCGCCTCGCGCTTCGCCGTCGACCACCTGCTCGGGCCGATCTCGATCGAGTACGACAAGGAGGGCGCGCGGTTCGTCGAGTACTGCGACGACGTCGTCGACGTCTGGGACTTCACCGTCGGCGACATCGCCGAGTGGGGTCAGAACGCAGGCCCGTCGCGGTTCTTCGAGGAGAACCACGAGAAGCCCTTCAGCGGCCAGATCAAGCCTGGCAACCACACCAGCAAGCCGGTCGTCGGCGTCGGCCGCGTGACCAACCCGGACACGATGGTGGCGATCATCCGCTCGGGCCAGTTCGACATCATCGGCGCTGCCCGCCCGTCGATCTCCGACCCGTTCCTGCCGGCCAAGATCGACGAAGGGCGGCTCGACGACATCCGCGAGTGCATCGGCTGCAACCAGTGCATCTCCCGGTGGGAGATCGGTGGCCCACCGCTGGTCTGTACGCAGAACGCGACCGCCGGCGAGGAGTACCGCCGCGGCTGGCACCCGGAGAAGTTCCATCCCGCCGCCAACCGCGACAAGAGCGTGCTCGTGATCGGCGCCGGCCCGGCCGGAATGGAATGCGCGATGGTGCTCGGGAAGCGCCAGATGTCAGCCGTGCATCTGGTCGATGCAGGCAAGGAGATCGGCGGCTGCGTGAACTGGATCTCGCTGCTCGGCCACTCCGACGGCAAGCCCAACCTGGCGCGCGGCGACGCGCGCGGTCTGGGTGAGTGGAAGCGGATCGTCAACTACCGTCAGATCCAGCTCGACAAGCTGCGCAACGTCGAGCTGCACACGGGCTCGCAGCTGAGCGCCGATCAGGTGTTCGAGTACGGCGCCGAGATCGTGATCGTCGCGACCGGCTGCCGGTTCGCGACCGACGGCCTGAACGCGTGCACGCATACGCCGATCGAGGGCGCCGACGCGTCGCTGGAGTGGCAGCTCACCCCCGACGAGGTCGTCAGCGGCAACAAGCCGATCGGCAAGCGCGTGCTGGTGCTTGAGAACGAGGCGTACTTCATGGGCGCGTCGGTCGCGCAGAAGCTCGCGGGCGAGGGTCACGAGGTCACGCTCGTCACCCAGGCCAAGGAGATCGCCTCCTACATGGAGTACACGCTCGAAGGCCCGATGCTGCACCGTGACCTCCACCGCCTCGGCGTCGACATCCACGTGTACACGATGATCGAGAAGATCGAGCCCGGCGTCTGTCACGCTTACAACATCTGGAACCCCGCGCACAAGCACCGGTTCGAGGTCGACTCTGTCGTGCTGTGCACGGCGCGGCTCTCCAACGACGAGCTCTACCGGTCGCTGAAGGCCGACAAGGGGCGCCTCGAAGGCGAGGGGATCGAGGCCGTCTACGTGATCGGCGACGCCTCAGCGCCGCGGATGATCGTCGACTCGATCTTCGACGGCCACCGGCTTGCCCGCGAGATCGACTCGCCGCACCCGGAGATGCCGCTGCCGTTCATCCGCGAGCGCCGCCTGTGGGGCGAGAGCTCGAACGACGATTACCTCCAGCAGCTGCAGAACACGGCCGACATCGCGCTTGCCTGATGCGGCGGCTGACGACCTCGCACCGCTTCCCGGCGACGCGCACGCCGTGAGGATCGTCGTCTGCGTCAGGGAGGTGGCGGCGCTCGATGAGGAGTTCGAGCTGCGCGAGGACGGCCTTGGGGTCGAGCCTGACTGCGTCGAGTGGGATCTGAACGAGTGGGACTCGTTCTCGCTGGAGGCCGGGTTGCTGCTGCGCGAAGGCCTCGATGGCGACGACCACGAGGTGGTGGCGGTGACGGTCGGCGACGAGCAGGCCGAGGAGGGTCTGCGTGGCTGCCTCGCGCGTGGCGCCGACCGCGCCGTGCGGGTGTGGGATCAGGGCTGGGATCCTGCCCACCCCGCCCTCGCGGGCGATCCGTTGACGACGGCGCGAGTTCTGGCCGCGGTGGTTGCGCGCGAGCGGCCCGATCTGGTGCTGTGTGGGGTGCAGTCCTCGGATGCGGTGACCGGCGCGACCGGGACCGCGTTGGCGGGGTTGTTGGGGCTGGCGCGGGTGGCGGTCGTCAAGGCGCTGGAGCTCGACGCGCAGGCCGGCGCGGTGACGGTCGCGCGGGAGCTCGAAGGCGGTCTGGTCGAGCGCGTACGCGTCGGCCTGCCGGCGCTGCTGACGATCCAGACGGGCATCAACGAGCCGCGCTACGCGACGTTGCGGGCGATCAAGCAGGCGCGCGAGAAGCCGTTGGAGGTGCTCTCGCCGGCCGAGCTGGGGATCGATGAGGCCGAGCTGGTGGCGGCGGCGGGCGCGCGGCTGGAGGCGTTGCACCCGCCCGAGAGCGGCGCGGGCGCGGAGATGCTGACCGGCGCCCCGGCGGAGCTCGCAGCACAGATCCTCGAGCTGGTCAGAGAGCGGGTGGCAGGGTGAGCGGCGGCGTTCTGGTGCTGGCGGAGGCCCGTCGTGGCGAGTTGCGCGAGGTCTCGCTGGAGCTGCTCTCGCTCGCCGCGGAGCTGTCGCGCGCAGCGGGGATGGCGCTGACCGCAGCCGTGATCGACTCGACGCCGGAGCGGTTCGCGCCGGCACTCGGCGCGGCGGGCGTCGGCGAGGTGCTGACCGTGCGCGCGCCGGTGGAGCACTTCGAGGCGCACGTGTGGGAGCGCGCGGTCGAGCAGCTGATCGACTCCGAGCAGCCCGCGGTGGTGCTGTGCGGACACACGATCGATGCGCTCGGGTTCGCGCCGGCGCTTGCCGCCCGGCTGCGGCTCGGGTTCGCCAGCGATGTGACCGCAGCGAGCTTCGACGGCGGCGCGCTGCGCGTCCGCCGCGGCGCCTACGGCGAGAAGCTGATCGCCGAGCTGTCGTTTCCGGGAAGCGATTGCACGCTGCTGACCGTGCGGCCGGGGATCTTCCCGGCGGCGGAGGCGGGCGGCGCGAGCGGGCCGGTGCGCGCCGTGGAGCTTCAGCTCGACGGCGCGGCGCGCACCGAGCATCTGGAGTTCGTCGAGGTCACCGAGAGCGATGTCGACATCACCAAGGCGGAGTTTCTGCTATCGATCGGTCGTGGCGTCGAGGACAAGGACAACATCCCGCGGTTCGAGCAGTTGGCGGGGCAGCTCGGCGCGACGCTGTCGGTGTCGCGGCCGCTGGTCGATGCTGGCTGGATGCCGTCCGCGCGGCAGGTCGGGCAGTCGGGCAAGACCGTCAAGCCGCGCGTGTACCTGGCGATGGGGATCTCGGGCGCGGTCCAGCACCTCGCCGGGATGCGAGGCGCCGACACGATCATCGCCGTGAACTCGGACCCGGAGGCGCCGATCTTCGGGGTGGCGCACTACGGCGCGGTCGCCGACATGTTCGAGGTCGCCGATGAGCTCGCAGACGCGCTCTCTTAGTGTCCCGCCGTCCAGCGCCGGCGGCGGACCGCCGCCAGAGCTTCTCGCCCGCACGTGCTGATCGGAGCTGCAGGCGTGCTTGCGCTCGCGTCGGTCAAGACACGGCCGGTGTTCTGGGGCGTCACGGGCGGGTTGAAGCTGCTCTGGTATGTGCTCGCGGTGCTGTCGGTGGTGGTCTTCCTGTACGGCGCCGCGCGCCCGTTCGCGAAGTACCGGCATGGCCGTGGCGGCTCATGGCCACCCGCGCACGAGCTGCCGGGGAGGCTGTGGCGCGCGCTCTTGGTGGTGCTCTCGCATCGGACGATCCGGCGCCGCGACGGGCTCGCGGGGGTCGGGCATATGTTGGTCTTCTACGGCTGGGTCGTGCTGTTCGCCGGCACCGTGGTGCTGGGAATCGACACCGACATCACCCACCCGCTGTTCGGTGTCAACTACTTCAAGGGCAACTTCTATCTCGGCTACAAGGAGGTGCTGAACCTGTTGGGCACGGCGCTGGTCGTGGGGCTCGTGGTGCTGATGGTTCGCCGCGGGCTGGTTCGCCCGCGCAAGCTGAGCTACGTGCGGCCCGACCGGGCGCCCGGCGAGCCGGGCTTCGACCGGCGCGTCTACCGAGTCGGCGACTGGTTCTTCGTCGGCACGCTGCTGGTGATCGCGTGCACGGGCTTCCTGCTGGAGGGGGTGCGGATCGCGATGAGCCATCCGGGCTACGGCGGCACCCAGTTCGGCGGCTGGGTGCTGGCGCAGGCGCTGTCCGGCGTCTCGTACGGCGCGCTGGCGGATCTGCGCCACGCGCTGTGGTGGTTCCACGGGCTGCTGGCGATCAGCTTCGTCGCGAGCATCCCGTACACGAAGGCGACGCACATGCTGGAGAGCTTCCTGGCGCTGGCGCTGCGCGACGAGCAGGCGGGCCGGCGGCTGCCGGCGATCCCGCCCGAGCGCGCGCAGCTGCCGGCGGGCTATGGCGCGCTGCAGGACTTCAGCCCATTGCACCTGTTGCAGCTCGACGCCTGCACGAAGTGCGGCAAATGCCACGACGCCTGCCCGGCCAACGCGACCGGCCGGCCGCTGTCGCCGCGCGACGTGATCCTCGAGCTGCGTGAGCAGCAGAACCATGCCGCCCAAGCGGCCGGGATCGGCGGCGTGCTGGGCGGGCTGCTCGGCCGCGAGGACGACGCGCACTTCTCCACGCCGGTGATCGGCACGGACGGCGTGCGCATCGAGACGATCTGGTCGTGCATGCAGTGCAACGCCTGCGTCGAGGCCTGCCCGGTCGGGATCGAGCAGGCGCCGATCATCAACCAGCTGCGCCGCCGCGCGGTCGAGGACGGCGAGCTCGACGCGAACCTGCAGGCGACACTGGAGGTGATCCACAAGTCCGGCAACTCGTTCGGGGAGAACCGCCGTCGCCGCGGTCGCTGGACGCGCGAGCTTGAGTTCGCGGTCAAGGACGCGCGCAAGGAGCCCGTCGAGCTGTTGTGGTTCGTCGGCGACTACGCCTCGTTCGACCCGCGCTCACAGCGGGTCACGCAGGCGCTCGCACGGCTCCTGCACCACGCCGGCGTCGACTTCGGGATCCTCTACGACGGTGAGCACAACGCCGGCAACGACGTGCGCCGCGCCGGCGAGGAGGGCCTGTTCGAAGCGCTCGCCGAGGACAACATCGAGACCCTGTCGGGCTGCGAGTTCGAGCGGATCGTGACGACCGACCCACACTCGCTGAACACGCTGCGCAACGAGTACCCAGAGCTCGGCGGCAGCTGGCGGATCACGCATCACAGCGAGCTCCTGCTCGAGCTGATCGAGGCTGGCCGGCTCGAGCTGGAGGGACGGCTGGGCTATCGCGTCACCTATCACGACCCGTGCCATCTCGGACGCATGAACGGCGAGTACGAGGCGCCGCGCGAGATCCTGCGGTCGCTGGGCTGCACGCTCGTCGAGATGCCGCGCAACCGCGACAACAGCTTCTGCTGCGGTGCCGGCGGCGGGCGCATCTGGATCCCGGACACGCCCGGGTGTGAACGCCCCTCCGAGAACCGCATCCGCGAGGCGGTTGCGCTCGGCGAGCTCGACTATTTCGTCGTCGCCTGCCCCAAGGACGTAACCATGTACGAGGACGCGATCAAGACCTCCGGCAACGCCGAGCGGATCGCGCTGCGGGAGCTGACCGAGCTGGTCGAGCAGGCGTGCGTCGGCCTGCACGAGGCGGTGGCGGCGGGATGACCAGCGGCCCCGATCAAGCTGGCGCGCGGCCGCTGCTCGGCGTCTCGGCCAGCATGCACGACTTCGGCGACTACGGCGGCGTCGGGGTGCAGCGCCCGCTGCTCGAGTGCGGCGCGCTGCCGCTGACGCTGCCGCAGCTCGAGGAGGCGATCGCGCCTGCGCTCGACGCGCTCGACGGGCTCGTGCTCGCGGGCGGGCGCGACATCGATCCGAGCCGCTACGGCGAGCAGCCCGACCGGCTGCTCGCCGCGACCGAGCCACAGCGCGACGGCTTCGAGCTCGCGCTCGTGCCGGCGGCGCTCGAGCGCGGGCTGCCGATCCTCGGCTTCTGTCGCGGCATGCAGGTGCTGAACGTCGCGCTCGGCGGCACGCTCGTGCAGGACGTGCGGCTGTCGGAGCGCTGGCGGGAGCACCCGACCGACCCGGGCTGGACGGCGTGGAAGCGGATGGAGCGCTCATCGCTGGCGCTGGGCGAGATCCCGCCCCACCCGCGGCACCCGATCGCGATCGCCGACGGCAGCGTCCTGCGCCACGTGCTCGGGGCCGAGCAGGCAAGCGTCGACTCCTTCCACCACCAGGCAATCGCGCGGCTTGGCACCGGGCTGCAGGCGACCGCGACCGCCCCCGACGGCGTGATCGAGGCGGTCGAGCTGCCCGGCCGGCCGGTGCTGGCGGTGCAGTGGGAGCTGCAGGAGGAGTGGCGGATCGATCGCCGCTTCCTCGCAGTATTCGCGTGGTTCGTCGATGCCGCCCGCGAGCACCGGCGGCTGAGATATAAATCAGGCGGACTGGCAGCTTGAACAAATTGAGCTAATAGAGAAGAGGGAGAGCAAATGTCCGCCGAGCAGCTCAAGCACAGCGCCTTCTACGATGCCCAGCTCGAGTCCGGCGCCAGCTGGACGGATTGGGAGGGATGGGCGTGGGCAGCCGACTTCGGCGACGCCGTCGCGGAGCACACCGCGACGCGCACCGCCTGCAACCTGTGGGACGAGTCGCCGTTGCGCAAGTGGGACCTGCGCGGACGCGACGCGCTGGCGCTCGCCGATGCGGCGTTCGCCAACGACATGGCCTCGCTCGAGGTCGGCCAGGTCCGCTACGGCCCGCTCTGCGACGAGCACGGCAAGATGGTGATGGACGGCACCGTCTTCCGCCTCGACGACGAGCACTGCCTGTCGATCACCAGCTACGACTCCGACCGCGAGTGGCTGCAGGGGATCGCCGACGAGCGCGGGCTCGAGGTGGAGATCACCGACCGCACGCCCGAGATGCCCCACCTGCAGGTGCAGGGACCGAAGGCGCGCGAGGTGCTGGCGCCGATCACCGAGGGCGCCGACGTGAACGCGCTGCGCTACTTCCGCTTCATCGCCGACGGCGTGCGCGTCGGCGGGGTGCCAGTGTGGCTGTCGCGGACCGGCTACTCGGGCGAGCTCGGCTTCGAGCTGTACTGCGCCGCCGAGGACGCCGGGCGCCTGTGGAGCGCGGTGCTGGACGCGGGTCGGGCGCACGGGATGCGGCCGATCGGGCTGTCGGCGATCGAGACGCTACGGATCGAGTCCGGGCTGCTGTTTCCGGACATCGACTACTTCCCCCACCAGACCGACCCGTTCGAGGTCAGGCTCGACAAGGTCGTCAAGCTGGACAAGCCCGGCGACTTCCGCGGGCGCGAGGCGCTGCGCGAGATCTCGCGCGCGGGCACCGCACGGCTGCTGTGCACGCTGCGGATCGCGGGCACGGAGGTGCCCGAGTATGGTGCCGCCGTCACCCGCGACGGGCGCGAGGTGGGGGTCGTCCGCAGCCCCTGCCAGAGCCCGACGTTCGAGATGGCGGTGATCGCGATGGCGGCGATCGACCGCGAGCTCGCCCACGACGGCGAGCAGGTCGAGGTGGCACTCGGCGACGGCACGGTCACGGCGACGGTCGCGCCGTTCCCGCTGTACGACACCGACAAGCGTCACCCCCGCAGCTGACGGCCGGCAGCGCCGCGGACCCCCGGCCAGCCGACGACGATCCGGCTGCCTGGTGGGTCCGCCGGCGCGTCAATGCGCCGGCGGCGCCCAGCCTTCGAGCACGCTCCGGTGGTAGTCGTCGCCGACCGTGCGGGAGCCCTCCACCCACGGACCGAGCTGCGGCTGCGGGAACTTCGCGTGGCGCTCCTTCAGCGCGATCCCGTACGAGTTCCCGCTCTGCAGGTGCTTGATCAGGACCTTGCGAGCGAGCTCATCCTCGCGCCCCTTGGGAATCTCGAAGTAGATCTTGATGAACGAGTTCGAGTAGCGGTCGAACACCGCCGGGACGTCGTCCTCGCTCAGCAGCGTGACGTCCTCCAGCCAGTTGAGGTCCGCGCCCGGCGTGGCTGCGTCCAGGTCGACATCCTCCACCAGCGAGATGTCCTGCTGATACGGGAAGCGATGCCCGGAGAGGTACTCCGCGTCGATCGCGACGATCTTCTCGGGCTCGTCCGGGAGCCTGCGCGTGTCGCTCATCGCCGGCCTGCCTCCTCCGGCTGCGACGCGAGGTAGTCGATCGGGTTCTCGATGTGCTGCTCGAGCAGCCGCTCGATCCGCGCCAGCGTCCGCTCCTCGGAGACGCCCGGGATGTAGTCGG
>JASHQV010000151.1 GCA_030038955.1 Solirubrobacteraceae bacterium | reverse complement strand
CATCGTCACGGCCTCGACCAGCGTCGGGCCCTCGCCGCCGATCGCGTGCTCGCGCGCTGCCCGGCACGCCTCGAACATCGCCTCCACGTCGTTGCCGTCGGCGGTCACGCCGGCGATCCCGTAGGCCGCCGCGCGCTGCACGGGGTCGACCGCGAACTGCTTGCTCAACGGCGTCGAGTACGCGTACTGGTTGTTCTCGAGCACGAAGATCACCGGCAGCTTCTGCACGCTCGCCCAGTTCAGCGCCTCGTGGAAGTCGCCGCGCGAAGTCGACCCGTCGCCGAACCAGGTCAGCGCGCAGCGCCGCTCGCCGCGCAGCTTGAACGCCATCGCCATGCCGGTCGCCACCAGCATCATGTCCGGCAGCATCGACACCATCCCGACGCACCCGACCTTGCGGTCCCCGAAGTGCACGTTCCCGTCGCGTCCCCTTGTTATGCCGAGCTCGCGCCCCAGGTATTGCGCCAGTACGCGCGTCGGCGAGACGCCACGGATCAGGTGGGCGGCAAGGTCACGATGGAGGACGCAGAGCCGGTCCTCCGGCGCCATCGCGAACGCGGCCCCGGCTGACACGGCCTCCTGACCGTAGCCGTCGTAGAACGAGCCAGGCACCTTCCCCTGGCGGTACAGGCTCATCGCCCGCTCCTCGAGGCCGCGCATCAGCAGCATCGCCCGCAGCAGCCCGACACGATCCTCGAGCGTCAGATGCTCGACCAACCCCGCCGCCGCTTCGGGCGCAGCCACATCGATACTCATCTCTCGTTTCCCTTTCGTGAGTGGCCTTGCGGGATCTCCGCTCGGCCGGTCTTCCGGCGGTCGCTGGGATCTCCGGCAGCCGCCGCGAACGGGTAGCTGCGAGCTTACTATTCCACCCCCGGCAAGTCGCGCGTCGAGCCCGTTTGCGAGCGTGCTCGGAGAACCCGCGCACCGATCATCGACCCAGACAACGTCGCTCGCCAGATCAAGGGTGCGACGGGACCGGTGGTCCGGCCGGCTGCTCGGGCCGCTCGTGGTAGATGTACTTGCGGCCACGCAGCCAGGATGCCCATGCAGCAAGTAGGCACATCGCGATCGAGAAGCCGAGGATGATCACCAGCCCGTGTTTGAACGGGCCGGAGATCAGCCGCGGGAAGAAGCCGCGGCTGGTCAGCGTCGCGCGGTGGGTGACGCTGAGCGAGCGGAGCAGCTTCGCTCCGAGCAGGCTGCTGATCGGGTTGTAGCCGAGGAAAGCGGCAAACAAGTAGCTGACCGCCGGCACGTGGGACAGCAGGGTCGCCTTGGCGGCAGGAACGCCGTTGGCGGTCAGGCCGTGCAGCATCACCCCGGGAACGCGGCTGGTGAGCCCGACGATCATCAGCGAGAAGAAGATCGCGATCGAGATCGGCATGCCGGTGTTCTGGAAGGTCACGCGCATCCCGGACGCGACGCCGCGGTACCGTGCCGGCACGCTGTTCATGATCGAGGTGGTGTTGGGCGCGGCGAACAGTCCGAAAGCAATCCCGTTGAGGAAGATGAGGGCCGCGAACAGCAGGTAGCCGAAGTTGACCGGCAGCGACATCAGCCCGGCGAACGTGCAGGCGCCCAGGAGCATCCCGCCGGTCGCGAACGGCCGCGCGCCGAAGCGGTCAGACAGCCACCCGGAGACGGGCCCGGCGGCGAGGAATCCGGCGTTCAGCGGCAGCATGTAGATCCCCGCCCACAGCGGCGTGTCGATGAAGCTGTAGCCGTGTCGAGGCAGCCAGATGCCCTGCAGCCAGATGATCAGCATGAACATCAGCCCGCCGCGGCCGATCGAGCTGAGCAGCCCGGCGACGTTGCCTGCCGCGAACGGGCGGATCCCGAATAGATGCAGTTGGAACATCGGCTGCTGCGCGCGCCGGTCGAGTCGGACGAAGATCACCAGCAGGCACAGGCCGCCGATGATCATGCCCAGCACGAACGGGTTGGCCCAGCCCATCGTGCTGGTGCCGTAGGGCTTGATTCCGTACGTCACGCCAACCAGCAGGGCACCCAAGCCGGCCGCAAACGCGAGGTTGCCGAGCCAGTCGATTGAGGCGACGGTGCGCACGCCCAGCTCGCGCAGCTTCCAATACGACCAGGCCGTCCCGAACACCCCGACCGGCACGTTGATCAAGAACACCAGGCGCCAGTCGACCGTCGCCAACAGCCCGCCGGCGATCAGGCCGAGGAAGGTGCCGGCCAGCGTGACCACCTGGTTGAGGCCGAGCGCCATGCCGCGATGCTCCTCCGGGAACGCGTCAGTCAATAGTGCCGCCGAGTTGGCCATCAGCAGCCCGCCCCCGAGCGCCTGCACCATCCGCAGCACGATCAGCCCCGTCGCCGCCGCGCCGCCTCTGCCCGGCATGATCGAAAGGCCGATCGATGCGAGCGTGAAGATCACGAAGCCGAGGTTGTACATCCGCACGCGCCCGTAGATGTCCCCCAGCCGCCCGAAGTTCACGACCACGACCGCGGTGATCAGCATGTACCCCATCAGGATCCACAGCAGGTAGTTGAAGTTCCCCGGTTGCAGGGGATCGAGGTGGATGCCGCGGAAGATTGCGGGCAGCGCGATCATCACACTCGACATGTTCAGCGACGCCATCAGCCCCGCCAGCGTGGTGTTCGACAGGACCACCCAGCGGTAGCCAGGCCCCACTGGGTCGGTTCGCGACGGGCGGCGCGGCAGCCGAGTGCGCACGACGCCGTTCACGGAGCTGACTGAGTCGTCGCCATGGCTCCAACTCTGCGGCGGCACTCGGCCTCGGTGCATCCGTCAAACCCCGTAAGCGCGATCGGGGAAACTCCCGACACTCGCACTACAAGCTCGGCGCGGACTCGCGTCGAACTGGAACTACAGTTTCGAAGGCGATGGACGGCGCTCGGATCACGCGCCTGCGCTGGCGGCTGCACGGCGCCTGGATGTGGCCCGCGTTCGTGCTGCTCACGTTGCTGGACGGCGCGATCGTCCACTGGCTCCCGATCGCGGGCGACAGCCAGTCGGTGATCGGCGGCTGGCTGATCGGGCTGTTCCTCAGTCTCGTCGCGATCGTGCTGGGCGCGCCGACGCTTGGCTACCTGTTGCGGCGCCTGCGCCGCGACATGCCCGCGGTGGTGGCGCGCGACTACGCGGGCACGACCGCGATCATCCTGGTCACGGCCGGCCTGCTCGCCGCCGGCCTCGCCCACCGCCCGACCGTGGCCGCCGACCGGCGCGCGCTGCAGGATGCGGTCGCCCGCGCCCAGGCGTACATCGGCGCCAACGCGCCCGCCCAGTTCCGCGTCGACCTGCAGCGCGCCACCGCATTCGAGCTGCAGCCCCCGATGATCTACCGCGTGTGCGTGCCCAACGACCGCGGCACCCGCACGTACTGCGTGATCGTGCACCGCGATCGCCCGTTCGTACGCAG
Organism: Solirubrobacteraceae bacterium; assembly: GCA_030038955.1. GTDB lineage: Bacteria > Actinomycetota > Thermoleophilia > Solirubrobacterales > Solirubrobacteraceae > Palsa-465. The sequence continues at coordinate 2,305 of JASHQV010000151.1, read as the reverse complement.
CGTCAGCTTCTCCGGCTACGAGCCGAACTCCGTGCTCTCCGAGGGCACGGGATAGTGCGCCTTGCCGTCGACCCCGCGACCGTCTCGCGCAAGCGCTGCGCGCTGGTCGCGAGCATCCTCGGCAGCGGCGTCGTGTTCCTCGACGGCACCGTCGTCAACGTCGCGCTGCCGGCGATCCGCCGCGGCCTCCACGGCGACCTCGCCGACCAGCAGTGGATCGTCGAGGCGTACCTGCTGACGCTCTCGTCGTTGCTGCTGGTCGGAGGCTCGCTCGGCGACCTCAAGGGGCGCCGGCGGATGTTCGCCGCTGGCCTGGCCGGCTTCGGCGCCTGCTCGCTGCTGTGCGCGCTGGCGCCGAGCAGCTCGTTCCTCGTCGCCGCCCGCGCCGTCCAGGGCGTCGCCGGAGCGCTGCTCGTTCCCAGCTCGCTGGCGCTGATCATGGACAACTATCCCGACCGCACCGAGCGCGGCGCCGCGATCGGCAGCTGGACCGCGTGGACCGGAATTGCCACCGTGGTCGGACCGCTGGGCGGCGGCTGGCTGATCGAGGCCACCACCTGGCGCCTGATCTTCGCGATCAACCTGCTCCCGGTCGCAGCCACCCTGTGGCTGCTGGCGCGAATCCCCGAGAGCCCGCGCGTCGGCTGCCGGCTCGACCTGACCGGCGGCGCGCTGGCGATGCTCGGCCTGGCCGGGCCGGTGTTCGGGCTGATCGAGGCGCCAGGCCACGGTTGGGGCGATCCGCTCGTGCTGGTCCCGTTCGTCGGCGGCCTCGTGCTGCTTGTCGCGCTGGTCGTCTGGGAGCGGCACGCGCCCGAGCCGATGCTGCCGCCGTGGCTGTTCGCCGCCCGCAACTTCGCGATCGGCAACCTGACCACGTTCGCGTTGTACGGCGGACTCGGCGTGGCGATGTTCTTCATCGTCGTGTTCATCCAGCAGGTCGGCGGCTACACGCCGTTTGAGGCCGGCCTCGCGCTGCTCCCGATGACGCTCGTGATGTTCGCGCTGTCGCGTCGCTTCGGGGCCTTGGCCGGCCGGGTCGGTCCGCGCCTGCTGATGGGCTTTGGGCCGATCGTCGCCGGCGTCGGGCTGCTGCTCGAATCGCGCGTCGGCGCCTCCGCGGACTATCTGACGGGCGTGTTCCCCGGTGTCCTCGTGTTCGCGCTCGGGATGTCGGCGACGGTGGCGCCGCTGACCGCCACCGTGCTGGGCGCGGTCGCGCCCGGACACGCTGGAATCGCCAGCGGCGTCAACAACGCGATCGCCCGGGTCGCGAGCCTGATCGCGATCGCCGCGCTCGGCGCCGTCGTCGCCGCGTCGTTCCAGTCGCACCTCAGCCGGGAGCTCGCCGGGCGCCACCTGGGGGCGGCGGGACGCACCGCGGTCGCCCGGGCGCGCGCGAAGCCGCTGGTCACGAGCGTCGCCGATGCCCCGCTCGCCGACCGGGCGAGGCTGCACACGGCGCTGGTCAGGGCGTCGGTCGACGCGTTCGGGCTGGGGATGGAGATCGCCGCGATCCTGGCGATCGCCGGCGGCGTCATCTCGCTCGTCGGGATCGCCCCGATTAGGCGCGAAGTCCGAACAGCTGCGGAAAGCGCAGCGCCAGGAACGGATCCCCGGTCAGCTCCAGCCGTCGTGCCGCCAGCAGCTCCATCCACTGCGCCACGCCGCTGACCAGACGCAGCAGATCACCGGTCGCGATCGTCAGCCGCGCCCCCGCCTCGGGGGCGGCGCCGCGCGCCACCTGGCACTGCCCGCCCGACACCTGGATCGCGTAGCGCGCATCCACATCGGCCAGCCGCAACTCGAAGATCGCATCGAGATCACCAGCCGCGATCGGGTCGAAGCGCCGCCGCATACCGGTCTGCACGGCGACCGCCGCGAGCATCTTGGCGGCCTTCACGCGACCAGATACTGCATTGCCTCGAGCGGGTCGGAGAACAGCATCAGCGCCTCGTCGGTCGCCACCATCCGCCCATAGTGGGTCGACATCTCGTGCTGGATCGAGTAGGCGTCGAGCCCGTAGCCGAGCTGCGCGGACAGCTCCTCGTAGCCGATCACGAGCCGCTCATGTGCGCGAATCTCCCAGAACGACGGCTGCTCGATCACCTCGACGCCGCCCCGCTCCCGCAGCAGCGCCGCGACCGCGTCGCCCTCGGCCGACTTGCTCATCACGATCCCGACGTGGTCGTCGCTCGGCTGGCGGTGACGCGGCGGTGGCTGCGCTGGGGCTTGCGCCACCGCCGCCCGGCGCGTGCGCCGGGTGTGCCCCGGCTGGGCGGGCCGGCGCCCGACATGCCGGGCC
>JASHQV010000150.1 GCA_030038955.1 Solirubrobacteraceae bacterium | reverse complement strand
GCCGACGCCGTCGTCGGCGATCTCGGCGACGAGCTCGTCCCCATCCAGCCGCACCGATACGCGGACGCCGCTGGCCCCGGCGTGCTTGGCGATGTTCGTCAACGCCTCCTGCACGAACCGGTACACGCTGGTCTGCAGATCGGCGCTCAGCGTCACCTCGTCCAGCTGCGCCTGGCTGAGCAGCTCGCTGTCGATCTCGACCCCGGTCTCGCGCCGGCGCTCGAGCAGCGCTTCGATCGCCGCCAGCAACCCGAGGTCGTCCAGCACCGTCGGTCGCAGGTCGGTGATGATCCCGCGCAGGTTGTCGATCTCCAGCTCCACGTCCTCGATCGCCTGATCGACCTGGGTCGTGCCGTCTCCGCTCAGCGTCTTGCGAGCGGAGACGAGCAGCACTCGCAGACCGCCGAGCGCCTGCAGCGTCTGGTCGTGCAGCTCTCGCGCCCAGCGGCCGCGCTCCGCATCGGCCGCCACGATCGCCGAGCGCAGGCGGTCGGACTCGACGCTGTGCTTGATCGCCACGGCGTTGGCGGCCGACGAGGCGAACGTTCGCAGCAGCTCCTCGTCGTCGGCGGTGAACGAGGACTCCTCGCCACCGCGGTCGAACGCGGACAGCAGACCGATCCCGGCGCCCCGGTGCATCATCGGCGCCAGCAGCGCCGTATGCGCGCTTTCGACGCCGAGCGCCTCCGGCGCGATCAGCAGCTGCTTGTCGACGTCGTTCAGCCTCAGCGGCTGACCGCGGCGGAGCACCTGCCCCGAGGTCGAGCCGGCGATCGGGATCTGGTGCCCGACCGCCCCGCGGGCCCGCCCGGCGGCCGCCGCCACGACCAGCTGCTCCCCCTCGACGAGCAGGATCAGCACGGTCTGGGCATCGACCAGCGCCCGGCCGCGCTTGACGATCAGCTCGAGCACGCCCTCCAGCTCGCGGTCACCGCCGATCGCCTCGGCGATGTCCCTGGCCGCCCGCAGCGAGCGAACCGCGTGCTCGGCCTGGTTGCGCCTTCGCTCGCTGTCCTCGAACAGCCGCGCGTTGTCGATCGCGATCGCCGCCCACTGCGACAGCAGCACGACCGCGTCCTCGTCGTCGGCGGTGAACTCCCCGCCCCCCTCCTTCTCGGCCAGGTAGAGGTTGCCCCACGCCTCTCCGCGCACCAGGATCGGCGTCCCGAGGAACGTCCGCATCGGTGGATGGCCGGGGGGAAAGCCGTAGCTCTTCGGGTGGTCTCCGACGTCGCGCAGGCGCAGCACCTTCGGCTCGTCGATCAGCACCCCGAGGACGCCCCTGCCGCTCGGAAGCTCGCCGATCGCCCGCCTCGTCTCCTCGTCGATCCCCGAGGTGAGGAACTGCGCGAGCGAGCGCCGGTCCTGATCGAGCACCCCGATGGCGGCGTACCGGGCTCCGGTGATCTCCCGGGCCTCGTGCAGGATGCGCTCCAGCACCAGCTCTGGATCGAGCTCGGCGACCAGCGCCCGGCCGGCCTCGATCAGCCGTCGCATCCGTGGATTCTCGGCGTCCATCGTCTTCCACCTCGCTCGACCCGTGCGGTTACCAGCCCGAGGGTAGCTAGCAGCAGCCGTCCGACGAGGGAATCCGTCCGTACTTTCTACGGGAGTTTGCTCGCTGTGAGCCGCTCGCGCCGCCGGCGCCCGCCGGTGTCACTCGGCTTGCTCGTGGACCGGGTGGGCGAGGTGCTGGCGGCGGATCACGCGGTGGTAGGCATCGTGCACGACGATCTCGCACTCCACTTCCATCGCCGCCAGCTCGTAGCCTCGCCGGGCCGCCTCCTGGAAGCTCTGGCAGAGCACGCGCTGATCGCGTGCGGGGAGGCTCACCTCCCACTGATCGCCCCGCTTGCGGTGGATCTCGATCTGTGTCAGGGACATCGGCAGCTCCTCGCTGAGTCAGTAGCTCAGGGACATCAGTAGCTCGTCGATCAGTGAGCACCGACGTTACCCCGGCCCCGGCCAGCCGCGAATCGGCGCTCCACCCCACCGGTGTCACGGGGAACCCGCAGGTGGCGATCGGGTTCGCGCCGATGGGCCCCGAATGCCGCGGCCGTAGCTTCCGCGAGGATCGTCTCCGGGCGATGACGGCGCGACGAAAGGACTGAACGCAATGACCATCGAGGCAAGCCACGCAGCAGAGCTGCCGCCCTCCCCCGTGCCGAGCTCGTACCGAGCGGCTGTCGTGCACGCGTTCGGGCAGCCGCTGGAGGTGGAGGACGTGCAGACCCGTCCGTGCGAGGCGGGCCAGATCCGGGTCAAGGTGGAGGCATGCGGCCTCTGCCACACCGATATCCATGCCGCCCACGGCGACTGGCCGGTGAAGCCCTCGCCGCCGTTCATCCCCGGTCACGAGGGCGTCGGCATCGTCGTCGAGGCCGCGCCGGACGTGTCCGAGGTCGCGCTTGGCGATCGCGTGGCGATCCCGTGGCTGGGATACGCATGCGGCACGTGCGACTACTGCGTGTCGGGCTGGGAGACCCTGTGCGAGTCACAGGAGAACAGCGGCTACTCCGTCGACGGCGCTTTCGGCGCCTACGCCACCGCGCATGCGCGCTATGTCGTCGCGGTTCCGGCGGCGGTGGACCCATTCGACGCGGCTCCGCTCACGTGCGCGGGCGTGACCACCTACAAGGCGGTAAAGGTCGCCGGCACGCGTCCATCCGATCTGGTGGCCGTGTTCGGCGTCGGTGGCCTCGGCCATCTGGCGATCCAGTACGCGGCGATCGCCGGCGGTCGCGTGGTCGCGGTCGACGTGCTCGACGACAAGCTGCAGCTGGCGCGGGAGCTGGGCGCCGAGTTCGTCGTCAACGCCGCCAAGGAGGACCCGGCCGCGGCGATCCAGCGGCTCGGCGGCGCCCGGCAGGCGATTGCCCTGGCCGTCTCCAGCCACGCGTTCGAGCAGGCGTATGCGAGCCTTCGCCGCGGTGGAACGCTCGTGTTCGTAGCTCTGCCGGCCGACAACCACGTCCAGCTCCCGATCTTCGAGACCGTGCTCGGTGGGATCACGATCACCGGCTCGATCGTCGGCACGCGCGTGGATCTGCGCGAGGTGTTCGCGCTGCACGCCGCCGGTCGGACCCAGGTGATCCACGAGATCCGGCCGCTGTCGCTGGTCAACGAGGCGATTGCCGATGTCGAGGCGGGCCGCGTGTCCGCGCGGGTGGTGCTGACGCCGTGAGCGCGCGTGATGCCGGCCCCTTGGCACGGGTGGTGCTGGCACCGTGAGCGCGCGTGATGCGGACGCCGTGAGCGGCGCTGCAAGCGGCGGCTGAGATGCCGGCGTGCTCCGATCGGGAGGCGATCCGCGCGTACCTGACGAGGCGCGAAGGCAGCCCGCCGGAGGTCAGGGAGACCCACATCTCCTGGGTCTTCCTGACCGAGTCGAGCGCGTACAAGCTGAAGAAGCCGCTCGTGCTGCCATTCGTCGACTATGGCGGTGTCGAGCAGCGCAAGCGCATGTGCTGTGAGGAGCTGCGGCTCAACCGCCGGCTCGCACCGGATGTCTATGTCGACGTCCGCTCGGTGATCCCCGATCACGACGGCGTCGCGTTCGCCGGTCTCGATCACGAGCAGGCGATCGATTACGTGGTCGAGATGCGGCGCTACCGCGAGGCGGACACGCTGGCCGCCAGGTTGCGGAACGGTGCTGCCACCGGGGCGCAGCTGCGTCGCGTCGGCGCCCGCCTGGCGGAGTTTCACGCCAGCTGCCCGGCACGAGCCGGCGACGCCCCGGTGGCCCACGCAGGCCGTCAGACGAGAGCCGGGGAGGCCTCGGTGGCCCACGCAGACCGTCAGACCAGAGCCGGCGACGCCCCGGTGGCCCACGCCACCGAGCGTGAGCTCGATCGCAACGCGCTCGAGCTGCTGGATCTGGTCGAGGATGACCGGGTTCGAGACCGGATCCGCACGATCTGGCGCTCCCTGATCATGCTCGTTCGTGCACGCGCGCCGGAGCTCACCGAACGAGCCGGTCGAGGCTTGGTCAGGGAGGTCCACGGAGACGTGCGCGCCGAGCACATCCTGCTGGGCGACCCGGTGGAGATCGTCGACTGCGTCGAGTTCGATCCTGCGCTGCGCACACTCGATCTGGCCGATGAGCTCAGCTTTCTCGTGATG